>JAYSWI010000049.1:0-8154 GCA_043718125.1 Flavobacteriales bacterium | reverse complement strand
GATTTATGCTTCGCATGTGCGATTGTTCAATTGTTCGATTATTCAATTGTTCAATTGTTGTGTTGTTCTATTGTCCTCATTACTCACGATTCATTGTGGAACCTAAACATTTTGGTGCATCAAATTATATTTGACCACTTCACACCGAATATTTTTCACACAACGGTTTTATGCTTTTTAATTCTACAGAGTTTCTTGTCTTTCTGATTATTGTATTTGTACTGTTTTGGATGGTGCTTAAGGGCAAGCATAGAATGCAAACGTGGATGCTGCTCATAGCAAGTTGTGTGTTCTATATGTTCCTTATTCCGGAGTACATACTCATACTTTTTCTCACCATCACCATCGATTATTTTGCTGCTTTATGGATAGCAAAAAGTAAAGGCAGAAAACGAAAAATTTGGCTCATAGCCAGCATCATCTCCACATGTTTGGTGCTTTTCGTTTTTAAATATTACAATTTTTTCATAGAGAATACCAATGCCATCAGCAGTTTTTTCGGACTCAAGTATTCTTTTGATGTAATGCAAATTATTCTACCCATTGGGTTGTCATTCCACACCTTTCAAAGCTTGAGTTATGTGATAGAAGTCTATCGCGAAAAACAAGTTCCGGAGAAGGACTTTGTTACCTATTCCCTTTATGTGATGTACTTCCCGCAGTTGGTGGCAGGGCCAATTGAGCGGGCTGCAAATTTGCTTCCCCAGTTTCATACTACAAAGAAATTTGACTTTGCGCTGGCTGCCGAAGGGATGCACCAAATATTGTGGGGCATGTTCAAAAAAGTAGTAGTAGCCGACACTTGTGCTGCTTATGCCAATCAAGCCTTCGACCATTATGCCGACATGTCCGGCCTAACTCTTATCATTGGTTCCATCTGTTTTGCATTCCAGATTTATGGCGACTTTAGTGGCTATTCTGACATTGCTCTTGGCACATCAAAACTTTTCGGTATTCGCTTGATGCGCAATTTCAATTTGCCCTATTTCGCCACCAACATTGCCGAGTTTTGGCGCAGATGGCATATTTCATTGTCCACTTGGTTTCGCGATTATGTTTATTTCCCCTTAGGTGGTTCGCGTGTGGGGGGGTGGAAACAATATCGCAATGTGTTTGCCATTTTTTTGCTCAGTGGAGTTTGGCATGGTGCCAATTGGACTTTCGTGGTTTGGGGACTAATACATGCTGTGGTTTTTAGTATTTATGTGCTTCTCTTTAGTAAAAAGGAAACAACTATCAAGCAAAACGACTCCAGTTTCTGGATGAATTTGATGGGAACAATTGTCACTTTTGGTGTGGTCACTTTTGCTTGGATTTTCTTCAGAGCAAAAAATATTGACCAAGCTTTTGAATTCATCAAAGCCATCTATGCCAATGCTTTTATAGGCAAGGAAACCATTCAGTTTGCTGCAAGTTTTATACTCATTATTCCGTTTGTTGTATTCGAATATTTTAATCGAAAAAGCAATGAAGGTGTCGTTTTGTCTTATTATCAAATTAGACCAATTTATCGCACCATCATTGAGTTAATTTTGGCATTGCTCATAGTGGATGGTTACTATACGCTCAATCACGATCAATTCATTTATTTCCAATTCTAACATGAAACAATTTCTAAAGAAAGTGGGAGTAAGAGCAATGATATTTGCGCTGTTATTGGCTACTGTTTTTTTCATAAAGTGGCCACGCAGTTATTATTTCAATGTTGCAGCCAGCACCGATTATGACAAACTTGCTTGGAATGAAAACAAATTAAATTCCATTTCCAATTTAGACAGCACTATTGTATTTGTAGGTTCCTCCATTTGCTACAACGACATTAATGATAGCTTGATGAATGAATGGGACGGCTCCCAAACCCAATACCTTAACCTTGGAGTGTCGCACAGTTGCAATGCAATTGTAAATGTGATTTTGAAGGACATGCTTGAAAACAGAAAACTACGTCCTGCCAAAGTCATGTTGTGTTTGAAGTCCGATGCTATGGCTAGTGGCTTGCATAAGGTCTATCCGTTGGTGGCTTCTAGCGCTGATATTTTAGAATCAGCCACTGATGGCAATATGTGGTGCGTTGCAACAGCATTAAAAAAGGTGTCTTGGAACACACATTTTTTCACAAATCATTTTAAGTTAAAAGTTTTAGATAGTTCTCGGATACAAAATTCTTTTTATGGATTTCATAAACAAAATGTACGAGATTCTATGGCTGTGGAATCGGTTTACGCTAAGTTAAAAAATCCGACAATGCTTAACATGAACAGTATTGAACAAGATTTACAAGCGAAGCCTAAGTCTTTTAAACTTAAGCTAGTATTGGCCAAATTGGATTACATTGACAATATAAAATACCAGCGCAACTCATTTATTAAAAGCATGGAAATCTTAGACCAGTATGGCATTGACTATGACATCATCCTTTATCCAAATCTGATACACACCCGCGAGGACAAACAGCTTGTAATGAAAGAATATTACACAAAAATTTTCCCTGAAATAGATTACAATAAACATTCCTTAATAGTGATGCAAGACAGCACATTTACGAATGCTAATTTGTGGTTTGATATGAATCACTTGAGTTATGATGGTGCTTCGCGCTTCTCGCAATTTATCTTTGAGGAACTGCGATAAAGTTTTCCCTTGTTGGCCCCATTTTGGAAGAGCAGTTTTGTGTTAATGCTCCGCGAATGCTATTGGCATGTTAAGAAATGATAGGAGTCGTAAGGCAATAGTCCCGGATGGGTGAAGGACCCGCTTAACACGTAGTATCGAATGCTCAATATCGTTTGTCCACTGGGTAGAATATCAGCGAAAAAATCTTCGGGTAGAATGCTGAGTCTGAAAAATCCCGGCTGCCCATCCACAGGGTTCATCTTTAACTCTGCAGTGCTGGTGGTTTGGGCAGGTGCTACGTAGTTAATACCGCCAAATTGGTTTTCATTTATTTCCATTCTCAAAAATAGATAGCAGTCATCGGCCCCTAGGTTTTGAAGTTCTACTTGCGTTTCTTGGTTGTTATCATAAGTGATGCTTAGATAGTCATCGGCCCTGGTGGCAGCCGGAAACTTACAATACATATCATCACAGAGTTTGGGTGTGATGCCTATTGTCAAATCATCTGTTTTTGCTTCTCCGCCAAATAGATCAGGATATTCATTTCCATTGTTCAGTTTGGCCAAACATTTAATACCTCTGCTAAAAAATTCGGGGCCTGTGGCTGTATAAAACTCAGTTGGAATAAATGAAATACTGTACAACATATCGGAAACTTTTGTCATCAGCAATGCTTCATTCGAATCACCCCAAGTTCCATTTTGAACCACCGGATCTGATGGCATCCAGGTCCAGATATACACGTTATCATCAGGGTGAACGGCAAGCATTGCCCCTAGTTTGCCGCCCGCACCGGCTACGTTAATATATAGTGTTATTTCTTCTTGCGCATCGGTAGGGGAGGGCAACACATAGGCTTGTGCGTTTACGGTGAAGCATCCAATGAGGCTCAATATTGTATAGAAAATAGATTTCATTTTTTTAGATTCTTTTGAATTTGAAAATGTAGATACTTACCAATTGGTCAACGCCTGTGTCATCGGTGCAAACTTTATCTACTGATAGGGACAGACTTGTATCGGTGCTTCTCACCACCGAATTAAGAGCGATGTTTAATGTGTCTGTTGGTGTATTTAATATTAAGAAGATGGGAAATTCAATGTTATCGAAACCCCATGTGCCGCTTGTCCCAAAAGGGTTTTTGCCTGGGCCTTCTGCTACTGTGTAGGTAGCGTCACCATTTATTTGCAGCGTGGTGGGTGCAATGTCGTTAACTACATAAAACTGTGTCAAATCTCTTTCTTCTTGTATCGGATTGTTCGGGTCTTTTTGTATAAATTGTTCTAGCTGCCAAGTTCCGGCAAGCGCAGCTATTTTGTCGAATGGCACACCAAGTTCGCCTTCAAGTTTTGGTTTGCAAGCACCAACTACCAGCGCAATTATCAATATTTTGTAAATGTTTCTTTTCATCTTGTTTAGCTTTTTTTAGTTGCAACCGCCTTCTGGATTTAATTGAAATCCAACTGCCGTGTTTTCATCCGCATGAAATTGAAGCACCATACCAGCGCAGTTCCAAGGCGCATCCCTAATTAGAATATTCTCGCCCATTGTTCCTCTGCGTTTCAATTGGTCCAGCCACCGGCCTTCAGCTATTGTTTCAATTCTATATTCAATTCTGGCTGCTTCGATAATGTCGCTTGCGCTTGCATTGGAAGGCAGCTCGTTGGTGCCTGTGGCAAAAGCGCGATTGCGAATATCATTCACATCATCAATAGCGGTGGTCAGATCGGTGCCTGTTTCTGCAAGTGCTTCAGCGCGTATTAATTTCAGAGCTGTTAGTTGCACAATTGGTACACTATAGGAAGAATTCATTGTTGTTTTTCTTAGGAAATATTTGTTGCTGCTTAGACTGATCCAAGCGTCAAAACGGCTGTCTGCTGCGCTGTCCAGTGCCATCAAATTGCCAAAGTCTGCACTCAATATAAAATCGGCAAGGCCCGAACTTTCCTTATAGCGGTCTATAAAAAATTCGCACCTTCTGTCGAACTGGCCTGTGCTGTATTCTGTGCTTACAATGCCAAAAATCATTTCACTGTTATTGTTGTTTGAGGCACCCGTCACTTGTGGAAATCTATTGTGGTTCGGTATTAAACTAAATTGGCCTGAGTTAATTACTTCCGAGGAATAAAAGACTGAATTTCCAAAATCATTCATCAAGAAATATACTTCGGCAAGAAGCCCGGCAGCGGAATATTTGGTTGCATAAACTCCATTTGACAGTGGCAGATTTTCATAAGCAAATTGCAAGTCTGAAAGTATGAAGTCGTAATTTTCTTTCACTGTATTTCTTTGAATTGGCGCAGATGAGGCTGTTGTTCTATTAGGTACTCCAAGGTGGCTGTTGTCGGCAGAGTAGCCATAAGGTTGCGACCACAACCGGCAGACTTGCCAATGGCACAATGCCCTAAGGAATTGTGCTTCCGCTACCATTTTGTTTTTTTCATTTTCGCTTGCGTCTGCTACCAAATCAATGTTGTCAATGAGGGTGTTGGCTCTAAACACGATGCGATAAAAATCCAAATAGACAGCTTTGTTAAAGTCATTGAATACATTGCTTTGGCGGTTGTAATCGGCTTTCAAATTGTCGTTGTTGCTAGGCGAGTTGAGGTTGTCGGCCAACATTTCTGATATGGCCTGAACGTGGCCATCGTATATGTTTCCCAACACATCATAACAACCATTGAGCACTTGTTGGGCAGTAGCTTTATTGTTTATCACTTCCTCTGCCGCCAATGCGTTTTCTGGTTTTATTTCTAACCACTTTTTGCATGAAAAGGTAGCCAAGGAGAGCATCGCAATTGTGCTATAGATTCTAATTTTTTTCATCCGGGTTAAGAATTAAAATTGGGCTGAAATAGAAAGGTTAAAAGTTTTCTCTTGTGGCGGAGTGAGGTAGGTAACATTGGGGCTGAGGTTTCGATCTTGATTGTTTTCAAAGTCGCGCACCAATTCCGGATCAAGACCTGGGAAATTGGTAATAACAAACAGATTACTAACATTAAAAGCAACGCGTGTGCTTTTTATAAATTTTCCAAAAGCACCTTTTTTAAAGTTGTAGCCTATGGTAATGTTTTTCATCCGCAAGTAATCGGCTTTGTATATGAATTGGCTGGTGTTCCACCAAGGATTGCCCGATTGCAGCCCATAAGTGTTCTCATTAAGTGTGAGGCGGGAGTATTCTGCGTCATCACCCGGCTGCCTCCAGCGGTCGTAAACATCGGTGCGCATGTTCCAATCTGTAACTACGCCCATCTGCCTTTTGCCCGATGAGTCAAATATTTTTGCTCCCAAACTATACGTCATGAAGATGGCCAAATCAAAATTGCCATAAGTAAAAGTATTGGTGAAACCTCCATAAGCATCGGGCAATCCATCGGCAATGTATTTGCGATTTTGTAAGTTATAGTCGCTGGTTTGGTTGCCATCGCGATCCAAATAAACGGGTTTGCCCGTTGCGGGATCTACGTGCGAAAACTCTATGAGATAGAATGAACCAACGGGCTTACCAATAACGACACGCGAGTCGTTGGTGCCGCCCGACAAGGCATCGGGGGCGTAATCGCCAATGCTTTTTATTTCGTTGTAGTTGCGCGAAATGTTTAGCTCTGTGGTCCAACTGAATTTTTTTCTACTGATGTTGAAACTTTTTATCGAAAGTTCGATTCCTCTATTAAGTATTTCTCCTACATTATCGGTTGCGTTTGTAAATCCTGTGTTGTTTTGTGTGTTCACATTTAGTAGCACATCATGTGTCAATTTGTTGTAGTAAGAAAGTGATCCAGAAATGCGGTCTTTAAACAAGCCGTATTCTAATGTCACATCCACGACTCTGGCTGTTTCCCACTTCAAATTTGGGTTGGCTAATTTGGTTTGGTAGGTGATAGGTTGGCCATTGTATATCGGGCCGTTGTCTGTTTGCCAGCCCGAGTATTGGGCATCGCTGGCTATATCTGAGTTGCCTGTAATGCCCCATCCTGAGCGCAACTTAAGAAATGAAATGATCTTCTTTTTCTTGAAAAATGCCTCATCAGTGATTATCCAACCACCACTTATGGAAGGAAAAAAGCCCCACTTGTTGTTGGGTCCGAACTTGGATGAACCATCCATTCTGCCAACGGCTTGTAAAAAATAGCGGTTCTTATAGGAGTGGTTTATTCTTGAAAAATAACTGATGAAATTCCACCTTTGGGGTGCTATAACATTGGTGGGTTGTTGGAGTGAGGTTTCGCCAATATTCGCTGTTGTTTGGTATTGTGAGTTGTGTAAGGTTCTTCCGAAAATGTTGTTGATGTCTCCACCGCTATTTCTTCGGTTAGTTGAACTTTGAATTTCACTTCCCACAAGCAAATGCAGCCGGTGGTTTTCTTTTATCATTTTATCATAGTCTATTGTCACGTTGCTGTTCCAATTATTAACCCAAACAGGCGATATGTTTGCTGTACCATGGCCACTCTCATAAGTGCCACGGTTGAAGTCAAAGGGGGTTATTTTAATATCGCGACTGTCCATATAATCATGGCCACCTGTCACTTTTACTATCAAGTCTTTATTCAATTCTGCAACTATTGCAAGATTTGATATATAGCGGTTCTCTACGGTTTTCCATTTTCTATTTTCCACATCATTGAGTGGGTTGGTGAAGCCATCATACCACAAATTGAGCGACCCCGGTGCGCGCCATAAAGTATCGTGATAAGTGACATTGGTAGGAATGGTGTCGCCAAACAATATTTCGTCTTGAGAATAATCGTACTCCCACATCGTACTATCACTAGTATGTGTTGGTTGATAAGGCAGGTAGTTGGACATGGCACCGCCAATACCTCCGCTCCAAGCTGCATCCACACGGTTGTTGGTGCTTTTGGAATAGGAGGTAGAGCCAATCACTTTTATTTTTTTCGAAACATTGATATCAAAATTAAAACGCCCGCTTGCTCTGTTATATGAATTGCCAACGATGTATGATTCGTTGCCCTCATATCCCAATCCACCATATAGTTTCAGCACCTTGCTGGAGTAGTTTATACCCACATTGTAATTCTGTTTGAAGCCGGGGGCAGTCAAAATGTCAAACCAATCTGTGTTTGTTTTGAGGGCCTTCTTGTATGCGAGTTCACGCTCCAGTGCAGAACTGCTAGCGGCAGATAATTGGGGTAGCCACACATAGCCCGTTTCACCATCATTTTCCCAAGCTTCTTGGCGCACCTGTAAGTATTCTGCGGTGCTCATCATGTTGGGTTTGGCCGATGGCACGCCTATTCCCAAACGGGTCGAAAAGTCCACACTCAGGCCTTTGCCTTTTGCTCTTTTGGTGGTTATTAACACCACACCATTTGCACCTCTGGAGCCATAAATACCTGTGGCTGCTGCATCCGTTAGCACATCTACCGACTCTATGTCGTTGGGGTTGATGTTCGCAAGAGGATTGCTGTTCATACCGCCTGAGTTGCTGGCTCCTCCTTCATTTCCGCGCAGAAAATTGGTTTGGGTAATGGGGATGCCGTCTATCACATAAAGCGGATCGCCACCGGCCGATATTGA
>JAYSWI010000480.1:0-3851 GCA_043718125.1 Flavobacteriales bacterium | reverse complement strand
ATGGGAATACGGAGTAGGTAATGTTTGCAAAAAGAATATCAGCACAGAAAAGCCTCCTATCTTACATCACAATTTAGTTGGATTCAATCATAATGTGTATGTGCAACTCAAATCTGCCTACGATGGATATGTGAACAACGGTTCTGGCGCAACATTGTCTTTACTCATTAAGGACCAATCCAAAACCAGTATTGAAGTTAGAAATGCCCTTATGGATGATGCTCCAAGAGTTGCTGATGAATTACTTATAGAAGCTTTGCACAGAACGCCTGAAATGGATGGATGGCACATGGCGCAGTCACTTCTTGCTAATTCACCTTTGAAAGCTGCGGTATTGGCTGATTTGGAGAAGACAGATTATTTGGAGTTCTACAAAATTCTGGTCAACAACAACCAGCCTAACGGTCTATCAACACGCACGCTTATGGCAATGGATGCCACCCATTACAGGTCAGAACAGGACAACGCCAAGGATGATTTGCTGCGCAGTTATGCGGGGGATTATGAAGAAGTTACTTTTTGGCCTGAGTTGATACAAGCAACGAATGACTTTGCGTATTGCATTCAGCCTTGGGAAAAAGCAGCAATTCTGTTGGAAATGGGAGACTACATAAATGCAAATTCTGTGCTTTCAAATTGCACTACAGACCCCGCACGTTGCGAGATGTTGGAGCTTGCTATTAACATGCAGCAAAACGGTATGTCCTCCACAGGACTAACCACCTCCATGCAAAGTGAATTGACAAGTATTGCAGCAGATCCAGAAAATTTGATGAATGCTACTGCGAGTTTGATGTTGGAGTTTTGGGGCGGTACACCATACTTAGAATTTCTTGCATTGCCCGAAGGAGCAGAACCAAAATCGCAACGCATCAAAGGCAGCAATGATGTTGTAGAAATACAGACCATCAATGTATTCCCAAATCCTGCTAACGACAACATTCGATTCACGTGTCTTTTGCCAAGTGAAGCAGAGTCGGCCACACTTACCATTTACAATCCTCAGGGACAAATAATCGTAACGCTCAATGCGCGACAAGCAAATGGCATCTTTGAATTGAACACCAAAGAATGGGCAGCAGGAATTTATCTTGCTGAACTTGTAGCTGATAGAATCAAGTTGGGAACAACTTCTGTTTCTATTATTCATTGAGTAAGTCTAACCAACCACCCTTCTCCTACGGAGAAGGGTGGTTTTATCTTTTTGAATTATGAAACAGATTTTGATTTCAATAGCCCTGGCGCTATTTGCATATACTGGTTGTTGCCAACAATTTGAAACATTGTATGACCACAATGGATTTTCAAATGATGGTGGGGCTATTACCAAAATTGATGGTGGATACTTGACTACCCATCCTTCAACAGACCCCGCAAATGGATATACCACATTAGTTGCTGCAATTACATTTAATGGTATTGTGGTTTGGGACACTTCACTAACTAGCAATACTGAAAAATTCTCACAATCATATTGGAATACGAATATCCTTAATGCTCAAATTGAACAAGAAAAATGGGTGCTTGGTAATTTTAGTCCACAAGATGAAAATGATAAGCTACCATTTCTTCATAAATTCAACTCAAACGGAATAGCGTTGGAGTTAATAATTTTAGATGCGCTTACAAGTCAAAGACCAGATACATGGGGAGGAATATCAAATAATCTTGGATTATTTATTTTGTGCAGAGATAATACACTAGATGGCAACAACGAGTTACTGATAGTAAGGTGTACTCAAAATGGAAACTATTTGTGGCATCAGTCCTATGATACGGGTTTCACATTTAATCCAAAGTGTATAATTGATGTTGGCGATGGCTTCGTTGTGGGAGGGTGGCGATATGCCAACTTAACAGACCAAGGCAACAATGACGGGCAGCAATACATTAGGAAATTCAATTATGAAGGTGTTAGTCAATGGACAAACACATTGGCATTTGATGACAATCCTAATTTGGGCGCTATAGGTATTGTGAAACTAGAAAATGGCAACCATCTATTTGCAGGCACAAAGTTTATAGACAATGTGAGCATTCAACCACTGATTGGCGAGTTGGATGCTGAATCTGGCGATACCCTTTGGACAAAACTTTATTTTGAATCGGAAGAGTATGACCCCAATAATTTGGCTGATTACAACTCTATCAATCGCATTCACGGATTCAAGAAACTTTCAGATGGCGGGTATCTTGGCGTGGGTGAATGTCGTCATGAAATAATTCCTGATTCAGCATTTGGTCCTTTGGACAATGCAGCATTCATGATGAAGTTAGATTCAGAGTATAATCTTCTTTGGAAAAGAGTTTATGTGCCAGAAGGTTATGCGGAATTAGATGCTTCACCTGCGCAGTGTCGATTGAACGACTTCGTAGAAAATGACGATGGTTCAATCACTGCTCTTGGCAGAGTGTATATGTACACCGGTAATGGCCCACAAGGTGGATATATTCAAGATTCTTATCTCATTCGTGTTGACAGTTTAGGTTGTCTGGTTTCGGGATGCGAAGTGGGGATAACAGAGTTTGAGTCGATCTCAGATGTGCTCATTTATCCCAACCCAGCTGCAAACAACATAACCATAGAATTTCCACAAAGAGATAATTGGGAAGTTGAAATTTATGATTGTCAAGGTCGGCTTGCAACAATTGAAAAATACCGTCAATCTGTTACAACATCGTTAGATATTACCGCTTTGCCATCTGGTTTTTACACCATTAAATGTAAAGGAACCACTGACTATTTATTAATCAACAAACTAATAAAACAATAATCTCATGAGAACAATCATCACTTTTATTCTACTTGTGTGCGCAAAATTCCTTAAGCCACAAACTGAACCGTTACCGATTCCTATTAATGCAATATGGCAAATGTCGTGGCAATCGATGGTAAGCAGCGACCATGGCACATATGCCTACCGCATCAATGGAACAACAAGTGTGAATGATACAATTTATTATCAGGTTGAGCAATTCAGTTATTGCGGTGACAATATTCCAATAACACCGCTGATGCTGATAAGAGAAGATGCAGGTAAATGGTACAGCAGATACAATGAAATGGAAACAGACGAACTATTGTTCGATTTCACATTGGAATTGGGTGATAGCATATCACTTGAAACTTGTTATGATTTTTTCGCAGAACCACAAACGCTTTTAGTAACTGCAATAGAAGAGATAACAATGTATGATGGGAACATCAGAAGAATGTGGACGCTAGTTTATGACGAAACCTCCGGCATGGCTGGCAATACAGAATACTGGATTGAAGGTATTGGAAATATGTATATTGGATTAGTTCATTCTCTCAGCTTCACATGTGTAGATTTAAACGAATGGCTTCATTGCTATTTTGAAAATGATATTAGAAAATTTCCAACTTATGAATTTCCTGTTGGTATTGATTGTTGCCATACAGTGGGTATATCAGAACAATCAACAAAGATTTCAATCTCTTTATACCCAAATCCAACATCAAATGAACTAACAATTGAAAGCCCACTACAAATTTCATCCGTTCAAATTTCCGACATCACTGGCAGAATTATTTTTACATCACAACCTAATTCTACTATAATTAAAGAGAATACAGATTTGTTTTCTACAGGCTGTTACCTTCTATCGGCAACAATTGAAAACGGAACAATAATTACGTTGAAATTCCTAAAAGACTAGCAATAATTGCTTTCATTACAACTAGAGTATTATTGTTCAAGTTGAATTGCTTCACATGCAATGGACTTGATTATAGAGTTGACTTAATATCATGAATATATGCAAAAATTAGAACATAGTGGTTGCATTTAATACTTTAATTTTTAATACCAATTCTTAGTTCAAAATAG
>JAYSWI010000479.1:0-3857 GCA_043718125.1 Flavobacteriales bacterium | reverse complement strand
TTCCGCTTGCTTGCGGTCCAACCAATAAAGTAAGGTCACCAAATTTGATGTCCGCTTCTTTGATTGGCCCTAACGATTTTATTTTTATACGATCCATTTTCTATTTTTATTTAGTAAAGACAAAAATTCAAAAGGCTCCTTTGTACTTTATTTATCAATTGATTTACTCCAGTGAAATTCGGATTTTCAGAGGTCGTTATTGCATTACACAAATAGATGCGTACTAGGGAGTTCAACCGTCACCTTCTCACTGAACCATGCTTGATCGTCTTCAATCATACCGCTTTTCATACTCAGCTATATATTCATTTCAATATGATGTGCTTGTTTCCCCAAATTCATATATCCTATCCACAGTTTAGTCAGCCTTTCTCATTGAGCATTCTGCGGCAGCTTTATCTCGTAGCTTTTCCTTTCCTTGTTTCTTAAATAATTCTGGCGCAACCAAGGGTTAAAAAGCTTCAACTCCTTGTATGAAATATCAAAGGAGTTGGCAAAGATGGCTAGGTCGGTGATGCTAGAATCAACTGTAACAATTCTGGTAGCTAGCGGGTCATACAAATCGGACGGGCGAATAACGAAACCGTACTTGTCAGCATTGTTTAATATTTCCTTCATGGCAAGTATTCGATAGACGTAACGCCCTGTTTCTTCATTGAGCAAAAGTTCCCAATAGGTGGTTTCGTTTTGTTTGTTCATTTGTCTTATTGGCCCTCCAATGCCCATGTTGTAGCTGGCCGCTGCCATGGCCCAACTTCCATATTTGTCGTAAGCATCACGCAAATAATGACAAGCAGCTTGTGTGCTTTTTTCGATGTGATAACGCTCGTCTATTTGGTCGTTTATTTCCAGTTCATACTCTTTTCCTGTCTCGTCCATAAACTGCCAATAGCCCGAAGCACCGGCAGGCGACACCACATTTACCAATCCACTTTCGATGAGTGCGAGGTATTTAAAATCGTCCGGAATTTCGTTGGCTTTCAAAATTGGTTCTATCACCGGAAACCAACGTGCTGCTCTTTTCACACATAGCAGCATATTGCTATGCCAATAGGTATTTACAAGCAATTCGCGATCAAGTTTTTCGCGCACATCCCATTGGTCAAGTGGAACTTGCTCGCCTGCAAAATCTATTTTCTCCGGCAGCGGCAAGGAATAAATTCTATACTTCTCTCTTATTTGTTGGGAGTAATGTTTGTTTTCTTCAGCAGTTGGTTTTTGCTTCTGCATAAAACTAAAAAGCAACAACACAATCAAGGCTGATGCAATTCCAACACATGCACTTAAGGCGATTATTTTTTTCGAATTCATTTTTTGTAACTGTATTTCCCCAAGCGCAAATTTCTGAAAGAGATGAATAACATTATGGAGAAAAGAAGAAGGATGTAAACAACATTGGGTAGGGCAAAAATGTAGTTCATATTTCTTAGCATTCCTGCTTCATATAAATACTTATTTTCATTTATCATCCATTGCGTTCCCGTTTGAAATGTGAGGCTTAATGCTATGGAAACACAAGTGAGCAAAACAAAAAGCAAAGCGACACTTCTCTCGCTCAACCCGCAATAAACAAGGTGGTGTGTGGTGTGGTCGCGCCCTCCTTGAAAAGGCGAAACTCCGTGTCGCAATCTTTGAATAATGACTACAGTTGTATCCACTATGGGCAATGCCAAAATGGTGAATGCGGTAACTCCCATATCTGTGAAAATGATGTTGGATTGGTACATCACGTGAGCTTCAAAAGTGTTGTTGCACATCAACAAATAGGCTATGTACATTCCAAGCAACATGGTGCCGCTGTCGCCCATGAAAATTTTGGATGGATGCCAATTGAAAACGAGAAAGGCGAGGACGGCAGCTGACAAAATAATAACGTCTGGTGCAAAAGATTGCGGTGCGCATGCATGCCAAATGATGATGAAAACAAATACACCCAATGCCACAATTGACGACACTGCATCCATGTTGTCCAGCATGTTAAACGAATTCATAATTGCAACTACAAACAGCACTGAGAATATCAAGTCAATGGGTTCCGGAAAAATTCCGAGCCGCAATCCTCCAATCATCATCAGTATGGCGACAATAAATTGACCAGCAAATTTTTTGGCGGCTGAAATGCGACACAAATCGTCCCAACGGCCCAAAGCAAAAGCTGCTATGGCTGCGATATAGACCCAAACATTCATGCTAGAATTCGAAACCAGAAGTTCGAAACTTGTGCCCAAAAGGAATGCTACAAAAAAAAGTACACCACCATAGTTGGACTTTGTGGTTGTCCATCTTTCCGCATTGTCAATTAAATCTGAATGCACGCTGCTATCTATTTTTTGCTTTGTCCACGAGAAAAGCCAGTAGCAAAAAATTGCCAAAAAAATGACAAACAAAGCAAGAGCGCCAAAAGGATATAAGCTAAAAGAAGAATGCATCCAGCTCGCTCAATTTTGTGGCTTCAATATCTTTGGTGGAAAGAATTGGATTTTCGATGCCCCAGTCCATGCAAACATTTTCGTCATTCCAAAGCAAAGTCCTCTCGTGCTCCTTACTATAATAGTTGCTGCACTTGTATGTGAAAATAGTTTGGTCTTCCAGCACAAGAAAACCGTGTGCAAATCCTTCGGGTACGAAGAGTTGCGTTTTGCTTTCAGCGGTTAATATTATTTTGAAATGTTGGCCATAGGTGGGTTGCGATCTGCGAAGATCCACTACCACATCCAACACACTTCCGCGCGAAACCCGAATCAGTTTGGCCATCGATTTTGGTGGAATTTGAAAGTGCATACCGCGCAAAACATCTTTATTGCTTTGGCTTTCGTTGTCTTGCACGAAGGTGATGTTCAAGCCAGTTTCAATTCTGAAACGGGCCTCATTGAAAGGCTCAAAAAAATATCCACGGTTGTCAGCGAATATTTTTGGTTGAATAATGAGTAAGTCCTTGAATGAAGTCTTTTCTATTTTCATTTTTTTCTGCCAAACAATCTGCTAAAAATTCCTTTGCTTCCGCTGTGATTAGAACGTTCGTCATAATAACCACCTGCTCCATGGCCATAGCCATAACCATAGCCATAGCCATAGCTGTAGTTATAGCCGTACTTATTTCTGTCCAAGTCCACTCCATTTAATATGACAGAAACCAAGATATCGTTTTCGTTGATGAGTTTGTCCACCACGTGCACAAATTGCTTCTTGCTATAGTCCGCTCTGAAAATGTAGAGCGGATAATCTGCTTTTTGCAACAACGTTACTGCATCGGTCACTAGCCCAACCGGTGGCGTATCGAATACGATATAATCATATATCGTTTTTAGTTCCTCAATCAAAATGTCCATTCTTTCGCTGATGATAAGCTCTGATGGATTGGGCGGAATTGGACCCGCAGTGATGAAGTCTAAATTTTCTAAATTGCTTTTTCTAATGCTCGTTTCCAAACTTCCTTTTCCAATTAGCAAGGTGCTCATTCCCTCACTATTTTCTACTGCCATGCCCTTGTGGATTTTTGGTTTGCGCATATCCAAATCGCAGACCACTACTTTTTTGCCACTGAAAGCAATGATGCCCGCGATGTTCAGGGCAACAAATGTTTTGCCTTCACCGCTCACAGTGCTTGTAACGGCTATCACCTTTGGGCCTGTTTTGTTATTAAGAAATTGCAAATTGGTGCGCACACTTCTGAAAGCTTCTGCAATAAGTGAACGCGGATTTTTATCCACAATCAACATGCTTACAGGTATGTCTTCTTTGTATCGGGGTATTATTCCTAATGCACTGATGCTGGCATTGCTCAACTTCACTACTTCGTTTAGTGTGGTGATGTTGTTGTGCAAAATGTAACGCAAAGCAATGATCAAAAAACCAAA
>JAYSWI010000478.1:0-3867 GCA_043718125.1 Flavobacteriales bacterium | reverse complement strand
TCGTATTCTGGTCGCAAAGGCTATCGCTTTCTACCCAGACCAAAAGACATCTCAGCATTTATCTCATTTTATTGACGGTAGCAATTGCGGTAATAATTGCAGCATACTTCGCAAATAATATCGGCATTGAGCTGAGTGAAGAAATCACACTTGTTGTCGGAATTTTAGCCTGTCTTGCGGTGTCCGGTATGGCCATTTATTTTACTTTTATAGCTTATCGTATTTCCAAAGAGGGGCATCGGAAATTCGCTGATATTGATACCGATATTCTTGATTCAGATATGATTGAGGAAGTGTGATTTTGTAAGCGAAATTCTCATAATTGTTTTGAATTTTCTATCATTATCAATCAGGTTTAACAGCAAACATTCCATCGCCTTTTTGCGCACAGAATATCACAGAACTTTGCAGAAATTTTGTTTTATCAAATCCATAAAGACAACTGTTGATCCGATGTTTTTTTTGCTAATCTTCACTCAAAAGCATTGCGTGTTATCGACTTCAATGCCTTCTGTGTGCTTTCGTGTTTTCTGTGGCAAAAAACAGAACGCGCATCGCTATGAATGATTTTGCGACTGGGGCAGTATAATCATACTATCAAATAGGGTGTTGCTCTAATTTCGGCCCAATAAAAATGACGACCAAATGCTGAACAAAAAAGTAGAAAAAGCCCTCAATGACCAAATAAAAATGGAAGCAGAAAGCAGCCAAGCCTATTTGGCAATGGCCTCGTGGGCCGAAAATGTTGGCTATCCTGGCACTGCCGCATTTCTCTATCTGCAAAGTGATGAGGAAAGAATGCACATGCTAAAGTTGGTGAAGTTTGTGAATGACAGAGGTGGCCAAGCCATCATTTCCGCAGTGGCACAGCCCCCAAAAGATTACAAGTCAATTCAAAACGTATTCAAACTTTTGTTGCAACATGAAACCCAAGTGACTGCTGCCATAAATAATGTAGTTCATATCTGCAGATCAGAAAAGGATTACACCACTGATAATTTTATGCAGTGGTATTTGACAGAACAAATTGAGGAAGAAACTTTGGCGAGCAGCATCAACGACAAACTAAAACTTGCGGATGAAGACAAAGGAGCCATCTACATGTTTGATCGCGATTTGATGGCAATGAAACCAGCGGCAGCAGTGGCTGTTAAATAGTGTCAGTGCAAGTTGTCGCTGTATCTGGTTCAAAATGTTCAAAGGCATGGCGAGAACAACGATGCACGAGCGCAAATGGTTCAGCAATTCCTAATAGAGCGAATAAACTCATGCGTAACCTGGGCATTATGGACAGTCTCTAATTTGTTATCGTTCATTTTCAAAAATCAACCGGATCGATACAAAATAATTTCTTGCGCTCGATGATGGCTAGTCTTTTTTATTTGCACCCACCACTAATTACTTATCAAAAAAATCATGCGCATCATCACCATCATTCCGGCAAGAGGCGGCAGCAAAAGATTAGTAAATAAAAATATTTATCCGTTGCTTGGCAAACCACTCTTGGCATACACCATTGAGGCATGCAAACAATCTGAATTCATCAAAGAAATATTTGTAAGCTCCGATGACAAAAGCATTTTAGATGTTGCTATAGCCAATGGTGCTATCGCGTTGATAAGGCCACCTCAATTGGCGGATGACACCACGCCAAAAGTGGAGGCGATAAGGCAAGCCGCAATGGATGAAGCAATAGGTGAAATGGATAAAGACGATATCGTTGTGATAGCGCAAGCCAACTCGCCACAGATTACAGCAGCGCAAATGGATAGTGCGATCAAAATGTTGCTTGACCACCAACTTTGGGAGGTGATGAGTTGCGATAGCAATGGTGTGCAAAATGCTGCTTTTCGAGTGCTAAGATATCATGCGTTATTCAATAAGTTTCTAAGTGCGCATTGTGGTTTCATAGTGGCCAACAACATAGATGTACACAGTATTGAAGACATTCAAAAGTTAGAAAGGGAACGCATTGAAAAGTTCTAAATGAAACCTTCTTGTTGAAATATTTCGGGAGAAAAAGATTGAAATATTCTGAGATATTGTATTTGATCTAATTCCATTAAATGTCTGACCATAATGTTGTGAGTTTTGTTGCAGAATGTTCAAATAAGGATCGCAATATGAAGCCCCTTGCTCACCAAAACTTGGTAGAATAAATAAACCCAGAATGATATTACAGTATGGACAGGCTCAATCCAGGCTGCTTCATGCGCCTTTCATGATAGCTGTACATTTCGCACCCTTAACAAACAATTATGTTCATAATATCAGAAATTTTCCCACAACACGGAGGCAGCCTTGAAGTAGCAGAACAAATGATTTTGCAAAGTAAAATGGGCGGAGCCAATGCAGTAAAAGTGCAACTTTATACCGCCACACAATTTGGAGCAGAGCGTGCTTATTTAGAACTATCAAAAGAAGGTTTAAAGCGGCTATATAATTATGCAAACACCATTGGCATCCCTTTGTTCGCAACTCCATTCACAATGGAACGACTGGACTGGTGTCTGGAATTGGATCTGCCCTATTTAAAAGTAGCGGCTCGTATGCACAAAGAATTTCCGGAATTGACTGCCGCCATTATGAGCCACAAAAAACCAACCTTCGTCAGCATTCCTTCTGATTTAAATACAGATGAAGTCATCAAGTTTGACCATTCCACTTATTTCTACTGTGTAGTGAAATATCCTACAAGAGTGGATGAGTATGCCATGCCGGATTTCAGCAACTCTATTTTTGAGGGCATCAGCGACCATACACTTGGCAATGCAGGAGCACTTTTCGCTGCGGCCCATGGAGCAAAATATTTGGAAAAACATTTCACACTGCGCAAATCTTTTCAGTATGAAACTGAAAAGGCGCACCTTGGAAGCATGGACATGAATGACCTGATAGAAATAAAACAAACCGCATTTGAATTCGAGCGAATACGCAAGGTGTTGGGTTATGACAAATGATTTAAAAACGGTTTTACGAGTTTTTAGGCGCATTGAAAACGCGTGGACTTCATCAGAAAAAAGCACAGATGAATACTTGGCCGCAGTGTGTTTTTATGAAAACATGTCCTATCGATTGTTTGAAACTGCCAAGCGCGATCGGCTTATAGGTTTCAGAATAATTAACCGACTTTTTAAACGCATTTTTAAAAGAAGCAATGACGCCATCCGCGAGATAGATACCGATGGCGAGGCAATAATTGTTGGTGGCATTATCAAATCGCGCGAGAATGTTATTGCGTACATTCAACGAAGTAGCGGTATCAAAATCAAGGCTTATATCGCCAAGGATTTCATACCGCAATTGACCAAAGGCAGAAGAAAATTTATGCTTGCAATTTTGCCGTATGCAATCAAGCAAGCCTGTAGGTGCATCATCGACTCCAGGCGACTCAACATCGCATTGAGCATTTATGAAGTTGCCGAAATTGCTTTTATCCTCAGCTATATACATAAGGAAAAAATAAAACACGTGTATGATTTTATTCCGTATGAAAAAGATGGAAATCTGATGAGTTTGGTGCTAAAAGAACAAGGCATTACAATAACCAAAATACCAAGTAGTGGCCCATTGGCAACACACAACAGAATTCTCTTGGGCGATGAAATTATTTGCAGCACACCATACCACGCTGAGGAACAATTGAAGTTTAAAGACTCTTTGCGCTCACAGAAATATACCCTCTGGCCTCCCGAACGCGCCTTCCTTTATTTTGAACGTTACTTGCAACACCCGCCTACTGCCAAGTACACACTTGGTTTTTACTCGCATGGCGACTGGTTGCGAAGGGAAGAAAAACACTCTGAACATGGCCGCAAAGTGGGCGAAGCTGAACGCGCTATCCTGCATTTTCTTTCCAATTTTGTA
>JAYSWI010000477.1:0-3880 GCA_043718125.1 Flavobacteriales bacterium | reverse complement strand
TCAGCTATTTAATTTCATTGCATCAATGTAGTATCTATTACAAAATGTGAAAGCGACACATGAGAATCTTTCTTCTTATGCTTTTCCTATTGACACTTTGGACATATACTAATTTCCCATGCACATCTGTTTTCCACATTCTGCAAACACTTCCATTTTATTTTGTGCATTGCGGATAATTTCGCCACATCAAATCACATTTTTTTCCAAATGATTATTGAAGAATTAGAAAAAATCTGCTTGCAAGTTCGCAGGGACATTGTGCGCATGGTACACGCTGTAAATAGCGGCCACCCTGGAGGTTCGCTTGGATGTACAGAGTTTTTTGTATCCCTTTATTTCGCAAAAATGAATGTCAACCCAGCCAAGTTTAGCATGGATGGAATTGGTGAGGATTTGTTTTTCCTCAGCAATGGACACATATCACCAGTGTGGTACAGTGTGCTTTCGCGCAAAGGTTTCTTTCCAATTGAAGAAATGAAAACATTTCGCAAACTGAACTCTCGTCTGCAAGGTCATCCAACTACGCACGAAGGTTTGCCGGGTATTCGCATTGCAAGCGGCTCACTTGGTCAAGGACTTTCGGTTGCACTTGGCGCGGCTCAAGCAAAAAAACTAAACGGTGACAAAAGCACGGTTTACACGCTGCATGGTGATGGCGAAATGCAAGAAGGCCAGATTTGGGAAGCAGCACTCTATGCGCCACACCACAAGATTGACAACATCATAAGCACCATAGATGTAAACGGCCAACAGATAGACGGGCCCACGGAAAAAGTGATGAGCCTGGGCAGCCTGCGCGCCAAGTGGGAAGCCTTTGGCTGGCAAGTGATGGAGATGAATGGCAACGTGATGAAAGATGTGCTTACAACTTTGGATGCTGCCAAAGCCGCCACTGGCAAGGGCAAACCAATTATGATTCTGATGACCACCAGCATGGGCAAAGGAGTGGACTTCATGGAAGGCACACACAAATGGCACGGTGTAGCACCCAACGATGCTGAACTTGCCAATGCACTCGCACAGTTAGAAGAAACACTTGGTGACTATTAAAATAATCGGACACGGATTTACACAGATTAAAACAGATCAACACAGATATAGAATCAGTTCAAATCCATATCCCATCAAAACAAATAACAAAATGTTAGACTTCGAAATAAAAGGCAGTAACGACACCCGCAGCGGCTTTGGAGAAGGCCTGCTCGAAATGGGCAGAAAAAATCCTAAAGTGGTGGGCCTCTGTGCCGACCTTATCGGATCGCTCAAGATGGATGCCTTTCAAAAAGAATTTCCTGAACGCTTCTTTCAAGTAGGAATATCAGAAGCCAATATGATGGGCGTAGCTGCGGGCCTTACCATTGGTGGCTACATTCCTTTCACCGGCACATTTGCCAACTTCAGCACAGGACGCGTGTATGACCAGATACGCCAAAGCATTGCGTACAGCGGGAAGAATGTAAAAATCTGTGCATCACATGCCGGACTTACTTTGGGAGAAGATGGTGCTACACACCAGATATTAGAAGACCTAGGCATGATGAGCATGTTGCCCCACATGACGGTTATCAACCCCTGCGACTTCAATCAAACAAAGGCTGCCACACTTGCAATAGCAGATTATGACGGCCCTGTTTATTTGCGTTTTGGCAGACCCAAAGTGGCCACCTTCACAGCCCTTGTTCAAAAATTTGAGATCGGAAAAGCATGGCATATTCACGAAGGAAAAGATGTGACCATCATCGCCACAGGACACTTGGTATGGAAAGCAGTGGAAGCCGCCAAAGAGCTTGAAGCAGATGGCATCACAGTGGACCTCATAAATATTCACACCATAAAACCATTGGATGTGGAAGCGATAGTGCACAGCGCAAAAAAAACAGGCGCAGTTGTAACCGCAGAAGAACATCAAATCAATGGTGGCCTCGGCAGCCTAGTGGCACAAGCTCTCGCCAAACATCATCCTACGCCTATTGAGTTTGTGGGTGTCAATGATTCCTTTGGAGAAAGCGGAACACCCGACCAGTTGATGAAAAAATACGGGCTGGATGCAGTGAATGTTTTTAACGCAGCCAAAACCGTGATTGGAAAGAAGGTGATGGCGTAAACATTGGGAACGCTTCAAGACTAAAACATCTGAGTTTCTTGCACTTAAATGTTTGCGTTTTTTTGTGATATGCAGATGTTTGCGAATGTCTTTTCTTTGGTTTTGCTTGCAACGAGAACAATGTAGGTTTTCATCTTTTTATACCTGTGTATTTTCAGTTTTTTCGGCTTTCCTTTCTTATTCCGAATTGATTTTTCGTGCGTTTTATACCGTATCGGTATCTGTTTTAGGCCAATCTTCGCTACGCTCGATTCGCCTAAACAGCTCCTCTAACGGCATTTACCCCCGTACTTGCGTGATAAAAACATTCTAAGTCCATCCCCCACGTGCGGGAGGACTATTTTGAACTAAGAATTGGTATTATATTTTGAACCAAAAAAAAAACTCCCCACCGAAGCAGAGAGTTTTTTTCAACTTTTAGAATATGTATTATCCTCTTTGTACGTTCACAGCGTTCTTTCCCTTAGGAGAATCCTCCACATCAAAAGATACACTTTCACCTTCGCGCAAGTCATCGTAAGAAACACCAACTAGCGCATTGTTGTGAAAGAACAAGTCTTTGTCAGACCCATCTACTTTGATGAAACCGAAACCTTTGTCGGTTTTTTTTTTGATTGTACCAATCATGATTTTAAAAAATTTATTTGTAAAAATGAGGCGCGAATGTACCGTGCTTCATCTCAAATTACAAAAACTAATTTTGTTTATGTCGTTTTAGAACACTTTGTACCAATGTAATGGCCTTGAATTTTTTTTACAAAAAAAAACCGTGCTCTTTTTTGATTGAGCACGGTTCTGAAATTTTTATGGTAATTTCTGATTCTTTTATCTAACCATAGTGATAGTGCCTTTTTCAAAATAGCTGTCACTATTGAAGCCTTTCAACCTAGCAACGAAAGTATAAATGCCGTCTCTGGCAAAATATTCTTTGTTATTGCCAGTATCTCCGGTCCAAACAATTTCAGGATTGGTGCTACTGAAAACAACTTCGCCCCAACGGTTGAAAATATTCATTTCGTATTCCAAAAGCCCATTGGAAACTACTGCAAACACATCGTTGATCCCATCGCCATTTGGAGTAAAGGAATTTGGAATATAAATAAGCGGTGGCCCAACTACTGTGTAACTGGAAGAGGCAACACAACCCAAATCGTTTATCACATGCAACGATATTTCGTAAGAACCCAATCCATCGAATTCGTATTCCAGTATTTGTCCGTATTCGATTTGTCCGTTTTCAATTTCCCAGGTATATGAACATGGTTCGCTGCCACAAGAGTTTCCAGGTTCTGCTGTAAAGAGGTATTCATTTTCACCCAAATTGTTGACAAGAAATGCAGCGTTGGCTGGTCTTACTAGTACTACAACATTTGTCGAAACATTGTCGCCACAAAGATCTGTTGCAACCACTGTGTACATGGTGGTAGAAGCAGGCTGGGCATTGGCCGTTTCTCCCGCTTGTTCAAGTTCTTGCCAATAGTAGGTAAATCCATTTTCACCGCCTTCAGCTTGAGCATTTAATTGTACCAATTGCAATGGACATACGTTGGTATCTATTGGCCAAACAGTGACACTCATTGGCAAATCCGGAATCAAAAGCATTATTTCGTCAGTGGCAGTTTCACCACAAATGTCATCTACTACAACTTCTATGTTTAGTGTGTTAAAAGATTGCAACGAAAATGTCGGAGTTGTTGGAAGTTGCGGTTGATTGGCAACATACCAATTGTAAGAGATTCCTCCACTTCCACCTTGGACTGTAGGCGTGAATAA
>JAYSWI010000476.1:0-3886 GCA_043718125.1 Flavobacteriales bacterium | reverse complement strand
CCATCTCAAAATGGATTCTTGTGCACAACGTGTATTGTGCAGCGGATTGATGGTAGGTTGCGCCAAATCTGTGCGACCTGCCATTGGACTATAGTCGTTCCATGACTCTAAATAATGATGGTCCGGAGCATTGTAAGTACAGTTATTGGCCGTTTCGTCAGCATACAAACTGAAAGCCACTGAACAGGCTACTTTTTGAAGTCCTGTTCTAAATTTTTCGCCCTCATACCATGAGTAGGAAGGGTTGCAGCCATAAACAATCAATGCTCCAACACTACCCGCATTCATCTCTTCCACTAATTTTTTCATCTCAGCATCACTGCCTTTGAAAAGATTTGACCCTTTGCTGGCATCCACGGTGTTGCCATAATTGCCAAGGGTTTGATTGATGCCCTTAACAATGGTCTGAACCATTGGGTCATTGCTTCCAGCGACCACGATACAATTGCCGCGATTTGATTTCAAATCGGCAGCAGCGTTGGTGATTGCGTTATCCGCACCTTCAACTGATATGGCACTTCCTCCGGTAACAGCAGCATATAACGCAGCAGCAACAAGACCTTCTTGCGATGGTTTAATTGGAGTGCGGATATCCGCATTGCTTCCAGTTAAAGACATGCTGCTTTCAAACTGAAAATGTTTGCTCATCCAATCACCTTCGGGCTTGCGCCTTGAGGCATATTGTGTAGCGAAAATATTTGAGGTAAGCCAAGTGCCTAGAAAATCAGCCCCAATGCTTACAATTGTTTTTGCCTTATCAAAATTGTATGATGGCATATTTCCATCATGCGCTTGAGTGATGCCGTTGTAAGAAATCGCATCATACTGGATGTGTTTCACTTTTCCAACATACTTCGCGCTTAGTTCATTGATGGCTCGTTGGGTTGAAGGGCTGATAATCGTGTTGGAAACAATTCGAATATTGCCTGCTGCTTCAAGGGCGGCTATTATTTCCTTATCCAAAGTGGCCCAATCAGTATTTACACCTTTTTTCCTTGGCTGATTTAATCGGGAGCTATCATATAATCCAAGTACAGAAGAATTTATTCGAGATGAAAGTGCGCCTCCAGAAATTCCGTGTTGCTTATTTCCTTTAATAAAAATGGGGCGACCTTCGCGGGTTTTAACCAAAAGGTTTCCATAATCATTGCCATCATAATAGGTGGATGCGTAATAATTAGCAACACCCGGTGTGATCTCCTCTGGTTTGATTACGTAAGGAATTGATTTTACCACAGGGGTTTCACATGCGGCCAATGAGGCGGCAGCAACACTGAAGCCCATAAACTTTAAGAAGTCTCTTCGGCCAGTGCTGGTTTCACCCAATTTTTTATCGGATAGAAAATCTTCTACCGATTGGTCTTTTTTGAACTCTGAGGTAAGTGCTTCCTGCGCAGCGGCTGTGCCGTGCAACTCATCAATACCTGTCCAATATTTTGTCTTTGTTCCCATTGTGATGGTACAGTCCGGGTTTCTTCGGTTAAATTTAAATTTTTAATAATGGCATTTGCCGCACTCCCAACCGCCAAGTTCGCGAACGGTAGTTTCACCGTCCTCCATAATATCTCTTAAAGTACGTTGGCCCAATTCTGTGGCTTTATAGCGGGCGTGCATTTCTGTGTAATAGCCCGAACTTGCGAGGTCAATGCCTGCTTTGTTATGGCATTCCAAACACCATCCCATGGTGAATGGATCTTTTTCCAATTTGATTAGTCCCTCCACATCCTCTTGCATGTTTATCTCTTGTGCTGTTGGCAAGTGGCCTACGGTATAAAGATTTTGAGGCCCGTGGCAGTTTTTACAATCGATTTTCCCAACCGTAACGTGCTGTGAGTGGTTGAAGTAAACATGATCTGGAAGGTTGTGTACCTTGTTCCAAACGATTGGCTTTTCTTGGTAATTTTCCTTGTAGGTTCCGCTCGTTGGGTCAAATCCAATGGCATCGTAAATCTTGCTTATTTCCTTGTCTCCAGTGATAGCTCCTTTCTTCACTCCCTTGTGGCAATTCATACAAACATTTACTGATGGAATACCGGCATGTTTGGATTTAGACGCACTACTATGGCAGTATTGACAATCTATTTCATTCTGACAATTGTGAATTGAGTGCGAAAACCATATCGGTTGTTCAGGGGTGTATCCTTTATCCACGCTATACACACCAATATTCATAAGTGCTGCATATCCCACAACGAAGAAGTAACAGAAAATGAAAAGTCCAATAATGGTTACGAATTTTTTGTTGTTCCATAACCATCCTTTCGTTGCTGCCCAATAAGATTGCTCTTGAACGGCAGCTAGCCCTTCGCGCTCATTGATTGCATTTTTCAAAGACTTCGAAATGTTGGCAGCAGACACAGCCACAATGGCGAAGATGATTCCAACAATAATGAACCAAATGACACCACCGTTGCCGCTTTCATCTTTGGTCTTGATGGCATTCATTTCTTCTAAAGTGATACACTTATTAGTGGTCTCCTTAGGGCCATCCGCTTTGGCTGTTTTTACATAAGAAAGGATGTCTTTGATATCCGCTTCCGAAACGGCTTGTCCTGTCATCCAACCGAAGGTGGGAACATATTTTTCTACAATACCTTTAATATAAAGATCTCCGCTTGCTGCGGCTGCTTGTGGATTCTGAATCCATTTTACAATAAGAGCGTCTTTGCCGGTCCAACGGGCTTCCACTCCTGCCAAACCAGGAGCCGCAAGCACTTCCGAAGAAGTCTTGTGACAAGATGCACAATTCGCTTTGAAAAGTGATTCGCCCTTCACCACATCACCGCCATCAAAAATGGCAGCAAATGAGCTGATGCTCAAAGTGAAAAGAAAAAATATGGATAGTAAAAAACGGTGGTTCAAACTTTCTGTAAGCCGCATAATTGCTAATGTTTTTGGCATTCGCGCAGGTTTTTTCGCGTGGCAAATTTATATGACTGCTTTCGTTGCGCGTGGTCTGAAAACACTTTAACCCCAATTTAAAACAAATCTAAATAGTGATTCGCGCTCTCCAATATTGTAAGCCTTTGATAATGGCCTAAAAAGAAAATTTCAGTATTGGTTTTGAAGGCTTCAACGTTGATAAAATAAATTGAAAAGGAAGGGCATCATTTTTATGACAATCAAATTTTTCTGCGAACAATCCCGTGCAACTAGTTTTGCACTCTTCTATTTCATATTCATGTTTCGTCATTGTGCATTTTTACTTTATCTAATTCTTGGCCTTTGCCCCAGCTCAATTATTTGTCAGGCGGGTGGTTTGACGAATGCGCTTGGCGCACTGCGCAAGGCCGAAACCAAATCCGACAGCACCCTTCAGACCAAAATAGAAAAGCCATTAGTAACAACATTTGCGGTATCTGATAGCTTGGGTAATCCGCAGGCGCAAAATGTTGAAGGCAAGATTGTGTTTAATGCCGACTCCTCAATTGTGATGCTTGAAAAAAGTAAACGTGGCTTTCGAGAGATAAAAGGATATCGTGTTCAGCTAACAATCGGTAGTGCAGAACATGTAAAAAAAGAACGAAATTCCTATTTGTCATTAGGTCTTCCATATTCTGCCTACATGAAACAAATAGTGCCTGAATATGCGCTTCAAATTGGTGATTTCACAACGCGCATGGAAATGGAAAAACATCTTGAGAAAATCAAAGTGTATTATCCAAAAGCAATTGCGGTGGTTGAAGTAATAGAGCCACCAAAATTTATTAAGAGGTAGAAAACATATTTCGTGTTTAAGTGAATCAATTTATGAAATTCAAATCTATTTTATTTATTCTAACTGTCATCATCATCGCACCACATACTTGCGCTGCACAGATTTTTGATCCTGTGAAATGGACTTTTAGTACAAACATTCTAAATGACCAAGAAGCTGAGGTGATAG
>JAYSWI010000475.1:0-3892 GCA_043718125.1 Flavobacteriales bacterium | reverse complement strand
ATGGAGGCGAAAGTATTGAGTATAAATTTATTGTTGTATGGCATAGATGAATAAAGCTCATTTACAATAATTGCACGTTTTTCATTTAAAACTTTGGTTCAATCAAGAGCTTCTCATTCTGGGATTTTGTAGCGTATCCCAAATCTTTAGTATGGTAGCTTTCTTATCGTTTACTGTATAAATTAGTAAATTTTGTTTTGTAATTAATGTCTCATGTACTCCTGAGCCGGTGGCTCTTCTATAGGTAATTGGCTGACGCTTTATACGCACTATTGCATAGTCTGTCCTTTGAACAAAATGCCTGACCTCATGCTCGGTCCAATTTTGCTTCAAATAGTCGATTGGCAAGAAGAATGGCTTTTCTGATCGTTTTGTCCAGATTATCTAACAAGCCATTTTGTATACTTTTTCTTTACTTCATTGCGTGCGATGGCTTCACCATTTTCCGCTTCGATAATGCTTTGCTCCACGTCACGCCTTACTGCTGCAGTAAGTGCACATGCCACCATGAGTTGTCCAATGAATCAGCCACATTCTGAACATGACTTATGAACTCACTGTCTTCAGTTTGTAGTATTCGTTTGGCGAGTTAAATTTTTCGTTGTTGGATATTCTGAAGGGTCATGTTTTCTTGGTTTTGATGAAGATAAAAGCAAAAACATTCATTTTTCGTTTTGTAAGGCTCAACGTAATTGATTGAAAGAATTCTCACAAATTTAGCCCTACGCTCAGCTGGTGAAGGCGTCTATTTGATAGAGTTTTATGGTCATGTAGGCGAATGTAAACTCAAGTATGATTTATGAATCAAATCTCATTCATTTGTCATCCCATGGATTTAAGTATTTCCTCAAATGCTAATTTACTATTTCGAAGTTTTCCTATTTGGCTTTCAATCATTTCTATGTAGGTTGAAAATTGTTCTAAATGAAATTCAATATTTGTTTTAAAATGATTCGCCTGTACTCTGCATTCTTTCAAATCATTCAAATACATGTAACGGGACTGGGTTCCTTCCAAGCCAATCAGTCTTTCCAAAAAGGGCACTATGAGCTCTGCATTCCAAACATTCATTGGCTTTATTGAATCGTTGTCATGATGAAGCAATTCTGTTCGTTTTTGCAAGTATTCGTCTAACCATTTGTACTCATTGTTTTCATATCGCGCTTCGCCAAGAATTTCATAAAGCTTCATAGCGTGCATCTGCATTGATGAGGCTACTGATTCGAACACATGCTGAAACCGCTTCTTTGTTTCAAGCGAATTCTCGCCTCTCACCACATCAATTCTTTCTGAATAAATGACGATACCCTTCAGACTATCCAGCGATAAATAGAATTGCTCAAAATTCACATCCCACTGTGTCTTGGGTGAAAGGTGAACTAATGCTTCGCGTAATTCGTGAGAGTCGTCATTCAGCAACCTGTTCAGGCAGAATAATACTCTACGTTTGAAAATGGCATCTTCATAGAGATTCTCATTTTGTTTAGCAACATACTCCCACATATCCGCCAAGCGTTGTTCGCAGGCCTTTAAGACGGTATCTGTTTGGCTACAAAAGTGTCGCAGCTGTCCAATATTCGCTTGCCTGTCTATTTCCTGCTGAACTCGCCTTTCACGACCAATTTGAATTTTCATTATTCCCCAAGCACCAGCAAAAGCGAGTAACGAACTAAAAAATGTAAGTATAAAATCATAGAGAAAAGAATTCTCATTTGATATCATTTCGTCAACATGTTGAAATATGATTTGTTGAAATTGACACATCTAAATTTGCTTCATTTATAGCTTACCCACCAAAAAACACCCTCTTCTTTCCATCAATAAATCGCTGCTTGATTAGTTTTTTCTTCACCAAACTATTGAGGTCATTCCGCGCACTTTGGTCTGAAATGGCGAAGTAGGTTTCAATTTCCTTAGCCGTAATGATGCGGTCAGGTTCTTGTTCAAACCAATGCACAATCATAGCTTGACGCTCATTCAAACCACCTTGTTTCAGTAATTCAGATGCACGCCTTTGTTCTACTTGTTTTCTGCCAATGTATTCGCGTAAACCTTCATAAGCTAGCCTCAACGTGTTCAAGCTGTATTGTATAAAGTAACTTACATCTAGCTCATCAATTTCAGTATAGAGATAGGCCAATTCGTATTGATTTTTTGACTTCAGTATCACAGCAGATATTGACAAATACTCCATGAGCCAATAGCCCTTGCGCAGCAGATACCAGTAGAAAAGTGCCCGCGCTGTGCGCCCATTTCCATCCGCAAAAGGATGTATGTAGCCAATAAGAAAATGTATGATACTTGCCTTCACTACTGGATGAATGAACTCATGTTTTGATTCATCATTACAAAAGCGCACAAATTCCTTCATGATTTCATCTAGCTCCGAAAATGCTGGTGGTCGATGCATGATTTCTTGGTCACTTTCATCTATTACCACTATATCGTCCGAAGTTCTGAATCTTCCAGAGTCAACAGCATTCTCCATAGTGCGAAAGGTCATGCCTGCTTGTATTTCTATTATGCTTGATATCGATAGTGGTTGTTTAGTGAGTTGCCGCATGAACTCGATGGTCTTAAAATTGTTTTCAATCATTTGCTCCGCTTTGTTGCGCGGGGATCTTTTCTGACTGAGCATTTCTTTGGCAACTCTGCGTGTTGTTGAAGCTCCCTCAATCTGGCTGCTGCGAATGGCTTCTTCCATCACAGAACTGATGAGGTATTTGTTGCGTAATTCTGGCTTTACTAAATCCGATGCGCCTAAGCTTCCGCCATAGTTCATGTCCAATTCATGTAGTTGCTGTTGCATGGAAGGCATCACTGTAAATGTGAACGTTCTTCCTGCAAAGGATAGCAAGCGCTCACTCAGTTTTCGTTGCAGCCGAACGGCACTCCATACTTGCTCTGGCGTGTAGTCATCTGGGATTTTTAGGTACTTGATTTTATCCCAATACTTGTATTCCACTTGAGCCTTTTCTATGATTTTTCGCAAATCTGGCTGACTAACTAGAGCTATGGTTTCTTTGTTTGCTCTGGGAATTGGAGCTTTTTCTAACGGTCGCATGAAATCAAAATGTATCAAAAAACATTAAATAATTTTGGTAACACAAAAATACACCATAAAGCCAAATACCAAAATGATTTGGAATGTTTTGGTATAATTTGGTTTTTTGTCGTGATGAGAATTATATAAGAGTTGACAAAATCATAGAGCGGCACTGCCAACGGTCAAGTGAAAATTGACTTCAAAGTGAGTCCAACAATCCATCCTCCACCTCATTCGCAACAGTCACTTTCAAATTCGGTTCCATTTCCATCGCACGTTTTATTGCAAACACGGCCTCTTTATTTCTGGCCCAAGCTCTTCGCGCAATACCATTGTTTACGTCCCAATGCAACATGCTCTTTAATCTTCTTTCACTATCTGCACTTCCGTCCAGCAACATACCGAAGCCACCGTTGATGACTTCGCCCCAGCCCACGCCACCTCCATTGTGCAGGCTTACCCAAGTAGCACCTCGAAATGAATCTCCAACGAAATTGTGTACCGCCATATCCGCAGTGAAGCGCGATCCATCATAGATGTTCGATGTTTCGCGATAGGGTGAATCTGTGCCGCTCACATCGTGATGATCACGACCAAGCACTACAACACCAATTTCATTTTTCTCAATCGCATCGTTGAACGCTTTTGCAATGCTCATTCTACCTAAAGCATCTGCATATAGAATGCGTGCCTGTGATCCTACCACCATTTTGTTGTTGCCCGCTTCTTTTATCCATTGAATATTGTCAGCCATCTGCTGCTGAATTTCTTCAGGAGAATTTTTCTTCAATTCTTCCAAAACACTTTGCGCAATGCGGTCAGTCTTTTCTAGGTCTTCTTCTTTAC
>JAYSWI010000474.1:0-3904 GCA_043718125.1 Flavobacteriales bacterium | reverse complement strand
TTGAAAATCTCAATGTGGAGAATTATGCCTCGTTGCATCATCTGCTGAAAGCAGATGGCAGATTTGAGGATGTTGCTGCATGTGTGCCAGCAAAAATTATTAAAATTAAAATAAAAAGCGAATTGGAAAAAGATTTGCCAAAAAATTTGGCGGCTTTTCAAGTATTAGTTATTGAAGCAAAACTGGCTCTAGCTCAATTGCTCGTGAATTATGATCTTAAGAAATTTCAAACCGCGTGTGCAGCTACAAGAGGCAGTAATTGAAATTATTTTGAATCACATTTATGCAATTTGCACATTTTTATCATCATAAACAAAACGTACATCCGGATATATACAATTCTATGAACATAGTTTACAAACTCAAAGTAATCTTAGTGGCCACCTTAGCCACTTTCTCTTTTACTGTGCTTAGCGCTCAGCTCACTTTAGATTTCAACCAAACAGCAACTGTGATGGCACAAGGCCTCGTTGGGCCGGGTGTTCAAATATTGAACGCGACCATCACTGGGGCCGATAGTTCTTATGCGTATTACAACGCTGTAGGTACTGAAATAGGATCGAGCACAGGAGTTTTGCTTACAACAGGGCGTGCAGAATATGCCGTTGGCCCCAATCAAGGGCCACCTCTTGGCAATGGTGCTTGTAATGCTCCATTTCCATATCCATGTTCTTACTTTGATAGAAATACTCCAGGCAGCCCATTGCTCGAAATATCGCAAGTGGACAACTGTACCAATGCTCCAGGCCAATGCACCCAAGATGCGTGTATGTTAGAATTTGACATCATTCCACAAGGCGACAATTTAAGTTTTCAATACACTTTTGCATCAGAAGAATACATAGAGTATGTTAATGGCCCATTCAATGATGTTTTTGGATTTTATATCACGGGGCCGTTTGGAAATCCCAATTTGAATGATGTAAATATTGCGCTTGTTCCAAATTCTTCCCAATTTGTTTCGATCAATAATGTGAACCACCTGGAAAACACAGCATACTTTCATAATAACATGAACCCCTATGGCCAGTTTATTCAATACGATGGATTTACATTTGGACTTACTGCACATATCGAAGGTCTTACTCCTTGTGCCACATATCACTTGAAACTTGTTATTGCTGACGGTTCTGATCCAGGCTGGGATTCAGGTGTTTTTGTAGAAGCTATCGAATCAACGCCTATTGTTTTATTAACAGCCACATCAAACGGATTGGACTACATGGTAGAAGGTTGCAACACCGGAACCATCACTTTTGCACGAGAAGAGGCGAATGCCTTTGCACAGGATGTCGTTTATTTCGTGGGTGGCACTGCCACAAATGGTGTGGACTATGTTCCAACATTAGGCACTGGAGTGAACCTTACGCCTATCACTATTACAATTCCTGCGAATCAATTATCGGTTTCTGTTGATATCAACGCATTGGTAGAAGGCGGTATAGAAGGCATAGAATACCTCACCATTTATTTGGACAATCCCGCTTGTACTGGAACCGAAATTATTGACAGTATCAATTTCTATATTTATGATGTTTTGGAGGTGGACATCAGTCCTGATAATGGTGCTGTTTGTGTTGGGCAATGCATAGAGTTGACAGGAACCACAATAGCTGAAGATCTGGGGTCTTTCGAATGGTCGGGTGGAGTGGTCAATCCTTCTGATAGTTTGATTGTAGAAGTTTGTCCAACTGAAACGACTACTTATACCTTGACAGCAACCGTTGGTGCTTGCACTGCCACGGATGAAGTAACCATCCAAGTTTCTGCCATCACTATTGATCTTGTGGCAAGCGAGTCGCAGTGTTTTTCAAACGGAACCGGAAGTATTGATGTAACTGTGAATGATGCAGTTTCTCCATACACATTTGTGTGGACCGGCCCAAATGGATACACCAGTTCTGACGAAGACATTACTGGCCTTGCTGCCGGAGAATACTGCGTAAGTGTAACCGATAGTGCCGGCTGCATAGCAGAAGGTTGTGCTACTATTATTCAAACAAACGAATTGATAGTGAATTCAACATTCAGTGATTTCAGTTGCCACCCAATTTCTTGTTATGACCTTTGTGATGGAGCAATTGATTTAAATATTACTGGTGGAGTAGGCCCATTCGCATTCGATTGGTCTGGTCCTGATTTATACGCAAGCACCAACGAAGACATCAACACATTATGTGCGGGCAGTTATGCAATTACAGTTACAGACTTTCTTGGCTGTATGGTTTCGCAGGTGTATGTTCTTAATCAGCCAGATTCATTGATAATAAATGTTGAAGGTACTGTTGACCTATTGTGCACAGGTGTCGAAACAGGAATGGCCACAGTGGATGCAGCGGGAGGTTGTGGCCCATATATTTATACTTGGAGTCATGATGTAAATGAGTTTGGGCCAGTTGCTGCAAACCTTGGTAGCGGAACCTACAGTGTTAGTGTTGTAGATGTCAATGGCTGCACAAATGACGGTTCAGTAACCATTGCTATCAACGATCCTATAGACCCAATGACTGTGGCTGTTGATTCTATCTCAGTTTATCCAGGTGGAATGAATACAAGTTGTCCAGGAAACGAAGATGGATTTATTAATCTCTCAGTTGTTGGTGGATCTTTACCGTATGTTTTTTCTTGGTTCAGCGATAATGATCAAGCCGTTATTTCTACTAACGAAGATTTATCGCTTGCTCCCTGTGGCGATTACAATGTGACCGTCACTGATGACAATGGCTGCATATTCACACAAGCATTTACAATTAGTTGTGTTCCGGCTATTACAGCAACCTACATATCCACTCCAAACCCTTGTGGCGCGCCAGAAGGAGGAATTGGTCAAATAGAAATTCTCACCATTGGCGGTGGACATGGAGCACCATATACATTCGGTTGGAGCGGGCCATCTTGCCCTTGTCCAAACGATAGTATTATTTCAGGACTTAATTCTGGTGATTACAGTTTGACATTAACTGATAGTCTCGGCTGCACAGCAATTATTACAATCAATGTTGGCGAAAATGATGTTTTTACCGCATCTGGAATCTCCACAGATTTATCCTGTTATGAATCTTGCGATGGTGCTATTGACGTTACAATTACACCCGCTGGCACATACAATTATTTGTGGACAGGGCCAAATGGTTTTACTGCAAGCACCGAAGATGTGGCCAACCTTTGCGTAGGTTCATACTCCGTTACAATAAGTGCCGATGATTGTCAAGAAACATTCACATTTGATATTTTCCAACCTATCGAAATTCATGTGGACGGAATAATTACGAACCCAATATGTTATGGACAGAACAATGGGGCAATTGATATTACAGTTACAAATGGCTCTGGCGATTATGAATATGTGTGGACAGATGCAGGTTGTTTCCCAACTTTCGCTGGAAGCAGTGATGAAGACTTGACCAATATATTCGAATGCACATATACCGTCACTGTAACTGATACTGTTTCTGAGTGTGTCGTTTCTGAGGATTTTACGCTTGTTGCTCCTCAAAACATGTCACTCATTGTTACACTTTCTAATTTTCCTGGCGAGTACAACGTTGGTTGCAATGGTGGCAATGACGGAACAATTACCGTGGATGTAGTTGGTGGCACTCCTGATTGCACTATCTATCCAACTTGGTGTTATTTGTTCGATTGGATAGGAGCAGGTTGTGCCGATATCAACCCTGGAGATTTTGGCAATGACCCCAATGCTGGCACTGTGAACAACTTGCCAGCCGGAGCTTATGGCGTAAACGTTTATGACATCAACGGTTGTTTGGCTACCACTTGTATCACGCTTATTGAGCCAGATACACTTGCTTCTTTGCCAATCATATTGAACAGCTCTTGCAACAATACTACAAGTGGTGCCATAGCTCCTGGTATTACAGGTGGAGTGCAGGGATATACTTAC
>JAYSWI010000473.1:0-3904 GCA_043718125.1 Flavobacteriales bacterium | reverse complement strand
TACCATCATCTTTTATACAGCATTGATTAACACAATTCAAGTTAATCATTCACAGCACACCGTAGCGAAGATTGGCCTAAAACAGATACCGACACGGTATAAAGTCCAAACCGTTTTTTGCACCTTTTTGAATTAAGACTTGGTATTATTTTTTCCAAAAAATGAACAACGAAAATCCATCGGGCAAACGCCTCAACAAATACATCAGTGACACTGGATATACCAGCAGGCGTGAGGCCGATAAACTGATTGAAAAGGGATGCGTAACCATCAACGACAAAAAAGCCGAACTTGGAACACGCGTTTCTGAAAGCGATATAGTGCGCATCAATGGCAACAGAATTGGTTCAAAAAGCGAACTGCTTTATATCGCATTTAATAAGCCAGTTGGTGTCACTTGCACCACAGAGTTGCACATCAAAGGCAACATCATTACTTACATCAACCACAGCGAAAGAATATTCCCTATAGGTCGCCTTGACAAGGACAGCGAAGGCCTTATACTCCTCACCAACGATGGTGATATTGTGAACAAAATACTGCGTGCCGGAAACAATCACGAAAAAGAATATCTTGTATCCGTGGACATTCCAATCAATGCCGAATTCATAAATAGAATGAGCACTGGAGTTAGCATTCTCGAAACCGTAACAAAGCCTTGCAAAGTGGTGCTGGAAGGAAAAAATACTTTTCGAATTTTTCTCAAGCAAGGTCTCAATCGGCAAATAAGACGCATGTGTGAAGCACTTGGATATAAAGTGACGAAACTAAAACGCATTCGAATCATGCACATTCTTTTAGAAGGAATTGCAATTGGAAAATGGCGATACCTCAGTGATTGGGAGTTATCGGAATTGCATAGACTTACCGAAGGCTCGCAAAAAACGGCTTCTTAGTTTGTGTTTGCACTTATTTGGAAGCGTGTCTGCTAGCCTCTTTATATAGGCAACAGGGCAATGTTTGAATTATTTCGGAGCGAGTGTAACATCTATTTCAACGCTGCCGTTTCAGGTTCACAATTCAACAATATCTATTAAATCACGAACACTCCTAAGATATTTTCCCTATAAATATTTTGATAGAGCGTTTAGGCATGAGGAACACCAATGTGAAACAATTCACAAACTAAAAGTGAACCTATCCTAACTTAAAACAAATATGCTGGAGTACTACAAAGCAGTGCTTGGTAACGTCACTTTCGATACCATGCTTTTTAGAAAAGAACTCCGCAAAGCAATGCGCCAACTAGTAACTGACGACCGTGTCAGACTGCGTGACTGGCTCAAGCAATGCGGACACGTGTAACAACATTAAATTACTTAAACAAATCGAATAAAGGCCGCTGGAAATAGCGGCCTTTTTTCATTGTATTCAACTCCTATTGAACATTTCAATTCAATTGGAAATGGAACTCTTATAGCTGAACCTGGATGATATTTTTGCAACATGATTTTTCGCGAGGCAAAAGTTGAAGACATACCTCAAATACAATTTGTAAGACATGCTGTAAAAGAAAATGTGCTTTCTAATCCAGCATTGGTAACAGATACAGATTGCCAAGAGTACATGACTGTGCGCGGCAAAGGATGGGTGTGTGAGATAGAAAATGTAATCGTTGCTTTTGCAATTGCCGATTTGAAGGGGAAAAATATTTGGGCGCTTTTTGTTCATCCTCTGCACGAAAAAAAGGGAATTGGAAAACACCTACATCGCATAATGTTAGATTGGTATTTCAGCCAAACAAAGGAAAATGTTTGGTTGAGTACTGATCCAAAAACTAGAGCCGAAGTATATTATTCCAAACAAGGTTGGAGTGCGATGGGCATCACAAACGGGGGCGAATCGAAATTTGAAATGAGTTTTGAGGACTGGCTTTCAAGAAGCAATTCATCTATTTGACGCTGTCCTTCCATCCCCACAAATACCTGCAAGCATAAGTTCTATAAGGACTCCACTTCTTTGAAATTCGCAACATATCCATTTGCATTTTTTTCTTGTCGGTGGCATCTAGCATATACAGTTTTGTCATGGCTTGTTGTATGCCAAGATCATCCACAGCAAAAACATCCTCATAACCCAGTGTAAACATCAGCAACATTTCTACCGTCCATCTGCCAACACCTTTTATTTGAACCAACTTTTCCATTACTTCTTCGCTAGTCATCTTGTGGAGTTTTGCATCGGTCAGTTTTTGTGCTAAAAAGAATTCGCACACATTTCTAATGTATTGAGTTTTAGAATTGCTCATGCCAATGCCACGCAGTTTTTCAAAAGGCACGTCCAATATTTCTTCCACTGTTGGTGTGTTGGTTTCAAACAAAGCTAGAAAGCGTTGGTAGATAATTTCTGCCACCTTAGTGCTCAGTTGTTGAGAGAGAATGGATGCACATAAATGAAGATGAACATGGTTTCTTTTGCACAAAACAAAAGGTGCTTGTAACAGAATAATTTTTGATATTTTTTTGTCCTTATGGAGGTGGTCGAGGTGGTTCATTTATTTTTTAAATATTTCTGACATCATATTTTTTACTCTTTGACAGTCAAAAATTTTCTTCCTTCAAAACATTGACTGTATCCTATTCAACTTATGTTCCCTATTCAACATTACTGCATAATTTTTTCGAATACATTTCTTTTGAATTTTCAATTATAAAATTAGCAACACGATTTCGCTTTCAAATTATTTCACAATACAGTTTGAGCATTTGAATAGGTTTTATAACCATTTTTTTTGCTCACAAGAATTGTATAAACAAACGCATTCCAAGTGTTGTTTTCATTTATTTGCAACAAAGAAAAAGGGATTACAAATTATGTCAAGAATACTTACCGGAGTGCAAAGCACAGGCGTTCCGCACCTAGGCAATATTTTAGGTGCAATAGAGCCGGCAATAACAGAAAGTAACAAGCCGGAGAATGATGCGTTCCTTTTCATTGCCAACTTCCACTCACTGACCCAGATAAAGGATGCAGAATTGATGCGTGAATACACTTATGCAGTGGCTGCTACATGGCTTGCATGCGGATTTGACAAGCAGAAAAACACCATCTATCGGCAGAGCGATGTGCCTGAAGTGGCCGAGCTTACATGGTACCTCAACTGCTTCACACCATTCCCGATGTTGGCCAATGCGCATAGCTTCAAAGACAAGAGCGATAGATTAAGTGATGTAAATGCAGGACTATTTGTTTATCCAGTTTTGATGGCTGCTGATATTTTGCTTTATGATGCCAATGTGGTTCCTGTTGGCAAAGACCAATTGCAGCACCTTGAAATAACCCGCGATATTGCCGCTACATTCAACAATAAAATGGGCGATACATTGGTGCTGCCGGAGGCGCGACTGAGCAAAGACAATATGCTAGTGCCCGGCACAGACGGACAAAAGATGAGCAAAAGTTATGGCAACTATATCAATATTTTTTTGCCGGAGAAGGAATTGAAAGAAGTGATCAACAAACAAATCATCACAGATAGCACCGCGCTGGAAGAAGCAAAAGTGGCAGAGGGAAGTGTCACTTACGAATTGTTTAAACTACTTGCCTCTGCTGAACAAGCTGGCGATATGAAAACTAAATTGCTAGCAGGAGGCTATGGCTGGGGCCATGCAAAAAAAGAATTGCTCCAACTAATTCTAATTCGCTTTGCGCAGCATCGCGAATTGTACAATCAATACATGAACAATAAAACAAGCTTGGAAAATATTTTGCTCCAGGGCGCAGCAAAAGCTAAAGTGGTAGCGCAAGGCACCTTGCAACGTGTGCGTGAAAAGTTAGGATATTGAGTAAGCGTTTTGCAAAAAAAATCCCTCAACAATTGCGAGGGATTTTTCGTCCTTTTTTTAAATCTACTTATCATCGAACAAAGCCTAAACCTGTTTGTTTTTCGCAATGCCCGTTGGCA
>JAYSWI010000472.1:0-3920 GCA_043718125.1 Flavobacteriales bacterium | reverse complement strand
CAATAGCGATGAGTTTAGCACTATTTTGTTTCGCGTTACTATCATTTACAGGATGCAACAACAACAAACAACTGGTGACAGAGCAAGAAGTAAAAGTACGTGACGCTGCCCCAGAGTGGGTTGGCGTTCGGCCACACAGCGGTGCGTATTATATTGGTGTTGGCAGTTGCAGCAAAACGATGCAGCCTTTGGAGTATCAATCCATCGCAAAAAAAAATGCCCTGAATGATTTGGCCTCAGAGATAAGTGTGCGCATCCAAGGTCAGACATTTTTAAATACCTTGGAGGTAAATAAGAATTTCAGCGAAGAATTTATTTCAACTATTTCGACTTCGACAGATGAAAAAATAGAGAACTATGAGATACCTGGGCAATGGGAAAACGAGAAAGAATATTGGGTCTATTATAGATTGAGCAAAGCAGAATATCAGCGCTCGAAAACGGACAAAAAGAACATGGCTTTGAGCCAAGCAAATGACTATTATTTAAAAGGCAAAGAAGCCGAAAGTATTGCCAACATTACAGCCGCTTACGACTTGTATATGCATGGCTTATTTGCAATGAAAGAATATTGGAATGATGTAAACGAATTTACAACCGCTGAATCAAATAAAATTTATTTGGACAATGAGTTATACAGCAGTTTGCAGCGCATAGCCACAGGCTTGACAATAAAACCAACAGTTCAAAAAATTGTTCTGTCATCGGACAATGCGTATAGCTCAAATGTGAAAGTGATGGTTGAATACAACGGCCTACCCGTGCGAGGAATCACAGTGCGGAACACCTTTCAAAAAATTCGATACATGAAACCACGTGAAGGCATAACTGACCAAACGGGCAGCTTCACTGCCAACGTGAGCGATATAAGTAGTACAGAAAAAAACAACCTTTTGTTCTTGGATATTGATCTCAATCCGCTGCTTTCATTGGACCTTGATGCACCTATTCAAAAAGGGCTAATCAAGACAATGCGCGCTGATAGTAAACAAATTCCTATTGAAATGGTCACACCGGTTTTCCAGATAGTGAGCGCGGAAAAGGTGTATGGAAATATTACTACCAATGCCGTGTTGGCTGCAAGCATGAATTCCGAGTTGGTAAAATCGGGAATGCGTATTTCATCCGGAAAAGCTGAAACAAATTATTTGGTAAACATTGTTTCGAATACTATTGCAGGCGGCAGCTCGCAAGGGTTCACTGTTGCTTTTCTTGAGATGTCAATATCGGTGACTAATAGTATAAGTGGCGAGGTGGTTTATCAAGAAACGTTGAGTAGCCTAAAAGGATTACAGTTAAATGCCGATGCTGCAAGTATGGAAGCATATAAAAAAGGGAAAGAAAAAATAGAGGCAGAAATCGTGAAGTCCATGCTGGACGCGATATTGTAGATTTGGCACGATTGTAGAATTTTCAAAACCAACCAGGTTACAAAAAGCAAATTCATTGAATTAGAAATAGACAACAACAATTTTAAAAAATTTTAAAACCACACATTATGAAGACCAAACATTTTACACTAGTCATTTTAGTAGCTGCTATCACCATATTTGGTTCAGCTTGTAAGAAAAACAAAAAAGTAGCAGAAGTTGCAAAACCAAAAGGCGAAGTCCTCATCAACGAATACTGCACAGGCGATCAGTACATGAGTACAAAAGAAGCATTCCGCTCAACTGCTACAGGTGAGAGCATGGACAGAGAAACAGCCAAGAAAAAATCGCGCAGCAATGCTCAAGCTGAATTGGCAAAAACCATTAGCTCTACAATGAAAATAGTTGGAGACAATTATGTAAGTTCTACTGAATTCAACAATAAAGAGGAATTAACAGAATCATTTAATGAAATGGCACGCACAGTTGTGGACCAAGAAATTCGTGGTGCCATTGAAATATGTGAAAAGCTGACACAGCGCGAGGATGGCATCTTCGTAAGCTACGTGGCACTTGAGCTTTCAGGTTCTAAAATTGCTGACGCATACAACCAAGGATTATCTAAAGATGAGAAATTGAAAGCCGATTACAATTACGAAAAGTTCAAGGAAACCTTTGAAAAAGAAATGAATAAATTTGAAGAAGGTCGCAAATAATTGAATAAAAAATCAGAATAAAAACCGTTCAGAAAACTGGACGGTTTTTTTATGAATGGGCTTGCCAAAACAATTGAGCAAATGCAGCAATGTTCGCCCGGTCAGTTGACTCTTGATAAGCAGAATTTTTTATCTTTTATTGTCAATAGAATATCCGCCCAAGGTTGCTTAAGGCAATTACATTTGCACGAATGTCCAAAATATTTTAATGGCAAAAAAGAAAGCAGAAAAAAACTATAATCAAACACTGGCAGAAACCATTGCAGAAGGAATGCAAGAACTAAAAGCCGTTGACATAGTGATATTGGATATGCGCGAAATAGAAAACGCAATAGCCGATTATTTAGTGGTGTGTCATGGTGGTAGTAATACGCAAGTTGAAGCCATAGCAAGATCGATAGAGAAACAAGTGGATGAAAATCTGAACGACAAACCGTGGCATATAGAAGGAACCTCGAATGCAAAATGGATAATACTCGACTACGTTAATGTGGTTGCACATGTCTTTGACAACGAGGCAAGAAACTATTATGCACTTGAAGACCTTTGGGCCGATTCACATACATTGAAAATAGCCTCTTAGACTGAGTGGCTCGCAATAATAAAAATTATAAAAGAATTAGACGACAAAGTGAATAAGACAAAAATTGAGAGGCCAAATCCGAAGATTAATTGAGATGATATTCGATGGCTTTTCACATCAACCAGACGAATAAACGAGAACTAAAAATTGAAATAAACATCGCATAGAGAATAAAAAATATTATGGCAGAACAACAGCAAGAACAACAAAATCAGCAGCCCCCAAGAGATAAAAAAAAACCGAATCCACCTGCGCCTGCCAATCCATTTGGCAACAAGCCGGACGAAAAGAAGTCAATGAATTTTTATTGGGTGTATGGCTTTATAGCAATTGTGCTTATAGGTATGATGCTCTTCAACAGCAATGGTGACGGCACAGAAATAGGATACCGCGATTTTAAAAATTATGCACAAAAGGGATACATCAAAAAGTTGGAATACAACCATGCCCAAGGCCGTGTTTATTTAGACTCATTGGGCAAAGCCGACCTCAATCAGAAAATCGAAAACAAATCACCAATAAGCGGTTTTAGTGCCGCATCCGAATTTTGGTTCACACCACCAATCAGCGACAACATTGGTGGTGAGTTGGAAGACTTGGGCGCACTTTATGGTTTTGATGTGAAGCACAAACCCGTCAATGAGTTTGGACAAAATTTGATTTTCTGGATTGTTTGCTTCGGTCTGATAATTCTAGCTTGGGTTATTCTGATGCGCAGATTAGGAGGCCCAGGAGGTGCAGGAGGCCAAATTTTCAATATTGGAAAATCAAAAGCAACGTTGTATGACAAAGGAAAATCTGTGGCAGTCACCTTCAACGATGTGGCAGGATTGGAAGGCGCAAAACAAGAAGTGCAAGAAATAGTTGACTTCTTAAAACAACCAAAAAAATACACGGAGCTAGGAGCAAAGATTCCAAAGGGTGCATTGCTTGTAGGCCCTCCAGGTACCGGAAAAACGTTGCTTGCAAAAGCAGTAGCCGGTGAAGCACAGGTGCCATTTTTCTCCTTGAGTGGTTCTGACTTTGTAGAAATGTTCGTAGGAGTTGGTGCAAGTCGTGTGCGCGACCTTTTTCGTCAAGCCAAAGAGAAAGCACCTGCTATTATTTTCATTGATGAGATTGATGCTATCGGTCGTGCTCGCAGCAAAAGTGTCAATTTCGGAAGCAATGACGAGCGAGAAAACACCCTCAATCAACTACTGACTGAAATGGATGGATTTGCTACCAACAGCGGCATAATAATACTTGCCG
>JAYSWI010000471.1:0-3934 GCA_043718125.1 Flavobacteriales bacterium | reverse complement strand
TGTGCTTCACCATGACTATTACATGGTGCCTTTTGCACCCGTTATGGCACTTGTAGCAGCATTCGCATTGTTTCATTTCAGAAAAAAATGGATCACATTTAGTCTTCTAGCAGCTATTGTGATTGAAGGTATTCTTAATCAAATACACGATTTGAGAATTCCGAATAATGGAAATAAATTGTTGACTTTGGAAGCGACATTGGACCAATTGTGGCAAACAAATGAACTAATAGCCATCAACAGCGGCATTGTACCAACGCCCATGTATTTCGCGCATCGTGCAGGGTGGTTGTGTAGCAATGAACTTTTGCAAGATCCAGAATACATCTCTAAACTAAAGAGCGATGGACTAAAAAAAATAGTTGTTTTGAAGATGGCTTATGATGGTGATTGTTATTTGCCATATACTATCGTTTATGAAGATGATTTTGTAAAGGTTTTATCGCCATAACTATTCTGGATTCAAAACAAAATGCCAGAACAAAGTCTGGCATTTAAAAAAATCGTCATGTATCAACAAATCAATATTCTGTCTGAAATTGTTTTGCATAGCGCTTGCGGTCGTTCTCATTGAGATACACTTTGCGAAGTCGAATACTCTTTGGTGTTACCTCCACATATTCATCCGCACCGATATATTCAAGAGCTTCTTCCAGACTGAATTTAAGTGGAGGTGCCATCACTGTTTTGGCATCCGTTCCACTTGCGCGCATGTTGGTCAGTTGTTTAGTTTTGGTCACATTCACCACCAAATCATTGTCGCGCGAGTGTTCCCCTATCACCTGTCCTTCGTACACTTCTTGCATGGCTTCAACGAAGAATTTGCCTCTGTCCTGCAAGTTGCTGATACTATATGCAACTGCATTTCCTGTCTCCATACTAATCAACGAACCGCTCTGACGACCTGGAATATCACCTTTCATAGGCTGGTATTCTGAGAAGCGGTGGGTCATTATTGCTTCGCCTTGCGTGGCGGTAAGCAAGTAACTCCGCAATCCAATAATTCCGCGCGAAGGGATTTCAAATTCCAATATGGTTCGGTCACCTTTTGGCTCAAGGTTTTTCATTTCTCCTTTGCGCTTTGTGACAGCTTCTATGGCAGTGCCCGACTTGTCGGTAGGCAGGTCGATGGTCAATTCTTCTATTGGCTCGTGCTTCTGATCGTTGATTACTTTTATCAGCACGCGTGGTTGACCAATTTGCAATTCATAACCTTCTCTGCGCATTGTTTCTATCAAAACCGAAAGGTGCAACACACCACGCCCATAAACAATAAAGCGGTCCGCTTTGTCCGTCATCTCAAGTCGCAAAGCAAGGTTTTTCTCCAACTCTCTTTCCAATCTTTCTTTGATATGGCGACTGGTAACGAACTTGCCTTCTTTGGCAAAAAATGGAGAATCGTTGATGGTGAAAAGCATACTCATTGTGGGTTCATCCACGGCTATGGTGGGCAATGCTTCTGGGTTTTCGGCATCGGTGAAAGTGTCACCAATATCAAAATTCTCCATGCCGTTGATGGCGCAGATGTCACCACTTACTACGCTGTCCACTTTTCTTTTACCAAGACCTTCGAAAACGTAAAGTTCTTTGATACGGCCTTTCACTATGGAAGAATCACGTTTTACAAGTGCTATCGGCATACCGGTTTTGAGTTCGCCACGGTGCAATTTACCAATGGCCATACGCCCTGTGTAGGTAGAATAGTCTAACGATGTAACCAACATTTGGGGAATTCCTTCCAGCTTCATTGGGCCGGGTATGTGCTCCAATACCAAGTCCAAAAGTGGTTCAATGGAATCTGTTTTTACTTTCCAGTCGAGGCTCATCCAGCCATGTTTGGCAGCGCCATAAGCTGTTGGGAAATTGAGCTGGTCTTCTGTTGCGCCAAGGTTGTACATCAGGTCGAATACTTGCTCATGCACTTCATCAGGAGTGCAATTTTCCTTGTCCACTTTATTTATTACAACTATAGGTTTAAGTCCAAGTTGAATTGCTTTTTGAAGCACGAACCGCGTTTGGGGCATTGGCCCTTCAAAAGCATCCACCAAAAGCAGCACACCATCTGCCATGTTCAACACGCGCTCCACTTCGCCACCAAAGTCGCTGTGGCCGGGCGTGTCGATGATGTTTATCTTGTGATCTTTGTAGGTGATAGACACGTTTTTGGCCAGAATGGTTATTCCACGCTCACGTTCCAGATCATTGTTGTCCAGTATCAAATCGTTGTGCACTTCGTTGTCGCGGAACAAATGTGCCGCATAAAGCATTTTGTCAACGAGGGTTGTTTTGCCATGGTCAACGTGGGCGATGATGGCGATGTTTCTAATCTTTTGCATGTTGTAATAGTTTCAAAAAGAATGGTTATGCCATTTTTTTTCGGGCCGCGAAAGTAGGCATTCCTATTTGGTGGATTGTTATTGCTATCGAAAATAGTTGGCAATTGACTGAAACAAACAGTGTTGTTTCACTTCTGCGTACCCACGAAACCATAAGTGAGCCTCTCGGTTCACACAGCCCTTCTTGCTTGAGTCCCAATTGTATTGCTACATCATGGATGAACCAATGCCCAGTGTGGAAAAAGTTTGGGGTTTTCTCGACCTCATTCGGTAGTTTCTTTTTCTTTAGCCCTTATTCGTATTCGTTTTGTAGCACCACAAGGTGTTTTAAAGACTACGCTTATCAGTCGTTTTCGGAAGGCCAATCAGGTTTAGTGTTAATGCATGGGCCGTTCGATGGACCAAATCAAATATCGATATTGAAAATCAATGCCATAAGAATTGGTGGTGATTTTTTTTTGGAACACGGATTGGACGGATTGAACGGATCGGCACGGATTTGAAAAAATGTTTTTTATCAACCAATATTCTACCTTTTGCATTAAGGGATTTAATAGTTGGAGTAGGACCCTTCTGCTGTGCAGATAGGTCTCACAGTATCAATGAAGAAGTTGGTGGAATAGGTATATCGAAGCGCCTAATCATTTTATTGTTTCAGTAAGCCGACCATCCTGTTCGCTCGGACTTCGCGCTTATTAACTCTGAATGCTATACTGTCCGCGATCTTTTGTACAGCATTCTTATGAGTATAGTGGATACTCTTAGATTCAAGACACGAACGGTTTGCAGATTTGCGATGGGCGGGATTTTTAGCATGTTGTTAGATATCTGGATTGATGCGGAGCACCAAATTTTGATTAACTACTAATTTGTCTAAAGCACATTGAACCGCCACTTATGCCAAACCGCTTTTCTGCGTTCATGCTATTTTTCTGCGCGAAGCATAAAATGTCCATTAACTGTTTAAATAAAAAAGTAGTCCCAAAAAAGAGACTACTTTTTCATTATGTTTTGACTAATAAAAGAACTGTTCGGAGATTATTTTACCATCTTTTACACCAAACACACAAATTTCATCCCAAACAACTCTTCCCATTCCTTTTAAGTCAGCGTCTAATTTGCAAACAAAGCTGAAATAATTTCCAGCAACAATAGGGTCTTCAAAAGAACCACTATGTCGTTTTTCAATTAATGAAGCAAAATGCTTACCCTTTGCTAAAACCGCTTCCTTTCCAATAGCTGGTGGGGTTGGAGAATGAGCAGGTTCATGACTTGTAACATCATCTGCAAAAAGCTCTTGCTGTGATTCTAATACTTGTCCATTGCGACAAAGTTCTACTAATCTGTTTGCAACCTCTTGGGTTGTCATTGTTGTTTTTGACATTTTTTTAATTTTTAATGAGTGAACAAATTTGTTCCTCTCTTATTTTAGACACTTGAGGCTACAAAAGTGGTCGGGAATTTATGAATTATTTTCAAGATATTTGTCCATTGTTTGTTTAGAATGTTTTAAATGAAACAATTGCAACTCTGATGCTCCTGAATTGTAGGGGTCAATTCCTTTTACAATTTCCATTCGTAAATCAAAAAGTGCTTCT
>JAYSWI010000048.1:0-8188 GCA_043718125.1 Flavobacteriales bacterium | reverse complement strand
TTTATTTGGAAGCATTTGATGAGAATGGCACTTTGCAGCTCGCGCCAGATGCCAAGTACAAAGTCATTTTCAAATCGCAAAAAGCAGGACTTGAAGAAGGGATGCAAACCTTTTATGGACAAGTGGAGAATGGCATGGTAAATTGGGAATTGGCAAACCCAAAAACTGAAGGCTCAAAAAAATATACACCCGTCACAATCAACGCTGTTATTGAGCTGAAAAGAACAGAGATTTACTGCAATGATGTATATTTTAAAGGACGTAAGGTGGAGGTAACAAATAGCAACCGAGAAAGCGAATTGGCTTTTGGCTTGATACCAATAGAGGATATGACAGAAGCTGAAAAAGAACAAGCAGCAGCACAAAAATTGGTGTGGGAAAAGCAGCAGGTTGAACTTGTAAGACAACGCAACGAACGTTTGCAAAAAGCACGCGAAGAATTCCAAAAGAAAACAAGAAGTGGACAATTGGCTTACACTGCAAGCAATGCTCTGGCAGTTGCCGGAATGGGATGGATCAATTGTGATCGCTTTTATAAAAGCACAAATAAGGTAGATGTTGAAGTTGCGGCAGACATCCAAAGTGGAGAACAACTTTTGCTTGTTATTCCAAGCACCAGCGGCATGATGCAGTGCCTTTGTGAAGACAGAAAGAAATGCAAATTTTCGGGAGTGCCAATGGGCGAAAAGGCGTATTTGATTTATCAAAACAAAGAAAAAAAGAGTGGCAAGTCTGATTTTGCGATGCAAGAAATAAATGCTTCCAAAGAAACAATCACACTAGTAACCCATGAGGCAACAATGGAAGAAATAGCCGATGCGCTCAAAATATTTGAGGTCGAACTTTAGCTCATTTGTGCATTCAAAAATTGCCAGATACCGCAAAGGAAATTTGTGTATCCAGTTTTTTCATTTCATACAATTCATTTCCAATATGCCACTTCCCTTTTCTTTGCCCACATGAACGCATACATAGTGGACGGCATCAGAACGGCCATCGGAAATTTTGGAGGAACCTTAGCACCTGTGAGAGCAGATGACTTGGCAGCTCATGTACTAAAAGCATTGATGGAAAGGCACCCCAATTTGGACCCTTTGCAAATAGCTGATGTGGTATTGGGTTGTGCAAACCAAGCAGGCGAAGACAACCGCAACGTGGCGCGCATGGCCGTGCTGCTTTCAGGTTTGCCATTTTCAGTTCCTGCTGAAACGGTGAATAGATTGTGTGCATCCGGAATGGCAGCAACTATAAATTGTGCTCGTGCTGCACATGCTGGAGAGGGCGAATTATTTATAGCCGGAGGAGTGGAGCAAATGACAAGAGCACCATGGGTCATTTCAAAATCATCGACAGCTTTTGGGCGTGATGCACAAATGTTTGACAGCAGTTTTGGATGGCGTTTCATCAATGAAAAAATGAGGGACTTGTATGGCACTGATGCCATGGGTGAAACTGCCGAAAATCTCGCTGAGTTGTACAAAATATCAAGAGAGGATCAAGACAAATTTGCGTATTGGAGTCAACAAAAAGCAGCGGATGCCGCAAAGAATGGAAGGCTTGCAGAGGAAATAACATCGCTATCAATTCCACTAAAAAAAGAAACCATTTATTTTGATAAAGACGAATTTGCAAGGCCTGAAAGTTCAATGGAAGGCTTGGCAAAATTGAAACCTGCATTTCGCAAAGATGGAACAGTGACCGCTGGCAATGCCTCCGGATTAAACGATGGAGCAGCCGCACTTTTGATTGCCTCTGAGGATGGGCTGAAAAACAATAACCTGATTCCCAAATCAAGAATAATATCGTCAGCGGTTTTTGGTGTGGAGCCGCGCATCATGGGCATTGGGCCTGTGGGCGCAAGTCATCTCGCATTGCAACGCGCAGGTCTGACTTTGGATGACATGGACATCATAGAATTGAACGAGGCATTTGCTGCTCAAGTTTTGGCTTGCACAAGAAAACTTGGTTTGGCCGATGACGATGCCAGAATAAATCCAAATGGTGGTGCCATAGCTCTTGGGCATCCGCTGGGTATGAGTGGTGCCAGATTGTTGCAAACTGCCACTATTGAATTACACAAACAAAAGGTGGAATACGCACTTTGCACCATGTGCATAGGTGTTGGGCAAGGCTATGCGGTGGTGCTCGAGCGTGTGTAGAAATGGCTTTTATGAATAGAATAAGTCAGTGCCGCTTTTTATTCAATTTTTGCATTCACTTCATTGAAGGCTTCAGTCTTTCATCTAAATGAAACAGACAAATTAAGTTGGCCGCCAAGCCCGTAACGAATTATTCGCATCAGAGTTGAAAGTCGGATGTCGCTCGCGTTGTTCTCAATTCTTGAAATGTAAGATTTGTAGTCCCGCATTTTGATGCCAGTTGTTCTTGCGTCAATTGTCTTTTTTCTCTCATTTCAGAAATGAGAATACCAAGTTTGAACGCTTCATATTCTTGCTCCTATTTGTCCCGTTTTGCGGTTCCTCTTTTGCCATGCTGACTATCTAAGTGGTCTGTAAAGGATGTCAAATTGCTACTTCTTGACTTTTTCATTATGATACTGTTTTTTAAGTTTGTCTGCCAATTCAATTTTATTCTTCGGTGCTTTCTGCGATTTCTTCTGGAATCCGTTTAGTAGAACAACAAGATTTCCATTGTCAAAGAAGCTAAACACTCTGAAGATGTTGGAACCCACCTCAACACGAATTTCATATAGTGCATCAGAACCCTCCACATGTTTAAAGTACTTTCATGGCACTCATTCTAATTCCGAAATCAACTGCAATGTCCAGTTGAATTTCTTTTGCACCTCCTTGGTCTGCTGGTTGAAGAATTCCAGATAGTAAAGCTTGTAGAAAAAAATATGTCTTTCAAAGTTTTCACTCTAGTTCCAATGTTAGCTAATTAGATAACAATGTGCAAATTTATTTTTGTTAAAAAAAAGTTCACGCTTACAACAAAAATTTCAAGCCCAAAGTGTCGTTTGGGCTTGCCAATAGCAATGCTCCGTACTAAAAAATTTCCGCAATCATACACCGTGCGCTACCTCCGCCAAGTGTTTCAATTGTACTTAGATCGCAATGCACTATTCTACCATAAACATCTAGCCGCCACTTTTGCTCATCATTCAAACTTGAGAAAGCGCGTGTGGACATCACTATCAACGTTTCATTATTTGTTGTCTTCAACTCTAGCATGTTTCCTGCAAATTCATTCATTTGTTGTTCGGTGATATAAATAATTTCGTGACCTGTTGCAGCGAGTTTTTGAAGCACCATTTTGCGTTGCTCCTCATCATCTATTGCATCTGCACAAATCACTGCAAAGTGCTCTCCCACACCCATCATCACATTGGTGTGGTAGATGGGTTTTCGCTCCATGTTGTTGGTTTGGAAAGAATGAAATACAACAGCAGCGTAATCCATTTTTCTACAAAATATTTCTACCAAATCCGGATGGGTTCGCTCGCTTAAGGACGCATAAGCAATTCTATTTATTCTATCCAAGACCATGCTGCCCGTGCCTTCTAGGAATTTATTTTCGATTTCGAAACTACTGAATGAAAACTTGTTCTTGTAATTGAACCCATTTTTTTGCAATACAGAATGGATGTCCAGTTGCTTTTCTTGTCTTCTATTAGGAGCAAACATGCTGTATTCAATTATCCAATCATTCTGCTGAAAACTGATCCAATTATTGGGGAAAAGGGCATCAGGCGTTTCGGGCAAAACAGTGTCCTGTACAACCAAAACGTCCACTAACGCATTTTTCAGAATGGTTACAAATTCATCAAATTCTGACAAGGCACACGCAAGTGCAGATCGATTGTCAATATCCAATATTTCATGCTGATAATAATTGTTTATTGCAGTTTGCTCGTTGAAGCGAAATGTGGATGGACGCACCATCAGAATTGTAGAAGTTGACTGTTTCATTGAGCGGCTAAAATGTGAATTATTTGAAACCTTCACACAATGAATAAAGTAGAAATCGAAACTTCACACCCTAAAATCTCAAAATAAATTGTGACCCTGTCCTCAAAAATACCTCAAGCTGTATTCGCTCTTTGTTGTTGCCTGATGCTTGCAAATTGCAGCAATTCCGGCAAATCAGGAAATGGAATGGAAGGTAAAATCGTTTTTGACGTAACGTTTCCTTTTGAAAAAAACACAGTACTCATGGATCTGTTTCCAAAAGAAATGACTTTTCACTTCAAGGGATCAATGATGCACAGTCAGGTAAAATCCAGCTATGATCTATTGACCACAGATTTCATAATCAACAACGAGAACAAGAGCATGACACAAATGCTTAAAAACATGAGTGAGCGCTATGCGATGGAATTGGATGAGGCAGGTGTGGAAGAATGGCGCAATCAATATCCTGTGGTTCGTTTGGAACCATCTAATGAAACAATAGAAATTGCAGGATACATCTGCAATAAAACCACAGCGCACTTCATTAACGATTCAATGCCATCCATTGAATTGTATCACACAAAAGGTTTGGGCATAGAGGCTAGCAATTGGTGGAATCAATTTTATGGAGTGGACGGATTTCTAATGGGATACGACATAGAACAATATGGAAAACGTATGCGACTTCGGGCCAGAGAAGTAAAGTTTGAAGCCATCAGCGATGATAAATTTATTCGCCCAGAAACTTTTCAAGTCATCAATCTGCCTGAAATGAATCAACAATTGCTTGCAGTGGTGAGCGAGTTTATGCAGTAAGAATCCGCTTCAATTTTTGATTTATTGATTTGGCGACTTGTTGATTGTTGCCATTTTTTTTTCAGTCCGTATTCAAATTCCACTTTTTAATTTTTAAGTTTTATCGGTCTCGAAATTGTAATCATGACGATTGAAATTATTGCGTGCGCTGCATGTCCATTATGAATTGTCCATTATGAATTGTCCATTCAAATTGTCAAGTTCAATTGTCAATTTTCTTAGCCGTTTCTCACGCATCTATATTGCGCCAATTCTTAATCATACACGCAATTAAATGTATTACAGCGACTATCTCCAATTGGATAAAATACTAGGTGCGCAAGACCTAGAGAGTGACAAGCAAAACAAACATGCCCACGATGAAATGTTGTTCATCGTCATTCATCAGGCTTATGAACTGTGGTTCAAACAAATATTGTTTGAAGTGAAATCGGTGCATGGCATTTTAGAAAAACCCAACATCAACGACAATTCGCCTGAGCTGCAAACGGTGGTGCGCAGACTGAATCGCGTGGTGGAGATAATGAAAGTATTGGTACACCAAATAGATGTGTTGGAAACAATGACTTCGTTGGATTTTCTTGATTTTAGGGACATGCTTCGACCAGCAAGTGGTTTTCAAAGTATGCAATTCAAGGAACTAGAAACCTTGCTTGGGCTGAAAGTGGAGGCCCGACACGGACGCGAATATTTCACCAGTCAATTGAAACCTGAGGATGCGCACCAAATCAACGAGCAATCTAAAACAGCTTCTCTTTTGGAGCTGATGAATGTGTGGTTGGAGCGAATTCCTTTTTTCGATAATAGTGACCTTTGGATGGGTTGGCAAGGCATGGCGTTTTGGTACGTCTATCGCGAGATATATGAACAGTCGCTTGGCGCAGGAGAAAAGCAAAACATCGTTCTATTTGACGAATTATTTATGACCGAAGAAAACCAAGAAGGCAAGGCACTTTCGGACAAAGCAAGGCGCGCTGCATTGTTTATTTTCTTATATCGCGATTATCCCATTCTTCAGAATCCGTTTCGCATTATCAATCAATTATTAGAGATAGATGAGTTGCTGGCTACTTGGCGTTGGAGGCATGTGAACATGGTGCATCGTATGATTGGGTTGCGCGTTGGCACCGGTGGAAGTACAGGAAAAGGATACTTGCGCGAGGCGGCTTTGAAGCATTACGTTTTCACCGAATTTGCAGACCTAAGCAGTTTTCTAATAGAAAGAAACAAACTGCCCAAATTGACTAAGGTTTTGGAAGAGTCCATGGGATTTAGATCTTGATGGCAGAGTGTAGATTTAATTGCAGTATTTATTTGTTGCCAATTAAAACTTTATGACTGAAGGACGACAGGAAGCATGGAACAAATTTTACTTCTGGAAAAACCACCTAAGGCACTTTCTGAAAATGTTGTTTTTCAATTTAGAATTAGACCGGCAATTCTACTTTTTTGTTTTTGATTTCTTAGCCAACATTGTCGTTATACGATAGCTACATTGACTGATGGCATCAAGCATTTTTTTCAGTCCATCAAAGAAAAGAACCACAATCATCAGCACTGTCATCAACCACATCACCAACATATTTGCTGATAAAGTGGTGATCTGTTTTCCAAAAATATTTTTGGCAGGCGAATAGAAATGTGCATCAAAAAAACCACCTGAAGGATTAAGAAAAACAAGATTGCTCTTTTGAACCAATCGTTCATCATACTCCACTATTTTTTTCAAATCATTCTTATTGGTTGCAAAATCTTCCATGCTTTCGTTGTAATAATCGTTTTGCAATTTGAGGTATTGCTCACGTAACTCTGGTGTGGAGGTCATCTGTTCAATTTTGTCTTCCCTCTTGCCATTTACTTCGTTATAGTGCCTGATATAATATGTATCCAATTCAGTAAGCAACACATCTATATTGTCAAGCGTTTGCATCGTAATAGTGCCTCTTGTAAGTTGCTGCTCAGTTGGAATTGCTAAATCCGATATATGCGCTGCTTCATTTTTAAGTTCATTTTTTATGACTTCCAAATTGTAAGAGAGCTGATTTCCCGGATTGTTTTCTTGTATCATTTTTCTACAATCTGCAGTCTTCGACTTTAATTCTTTTACCCAATAATCTTTCTTCCAACTGTATAGTTTTCTCGCTTGATCAAACTCAAAAAAGTTCTTTTCAAATTCATTGTTTTTGAATTGATAAACCGCCATTGCCTCATAAGCCCACCGGGAAATCATGACGTTGCCAATCATTGGCACACGGCTCTGGCTGGCCATTGCAGGATATAGTCTATCGAAACGAACGATAATGCCACTGAACAATAGTTGTGGAATAATCAAAATGGGTATGATGATGTAAATAACTTTTGCACTATTGAATGATGCTGAAATATTCAACCCAAGAACATTTGCAAAACAACTTGTGCTGAACAAAACCAACCAAAACGGAATGAACATTCCGCGCACGTCAAGGATACAATTGCCCACAGCAATAAAACAAAATGTTTGCACCAAGGAAATGAAAAACATAATACCAATTTTAGACAGCAGATAGCTGGCTTTACTAAGATGCAGGTAGCGTTCGCGCTTTAGTATTTTTTGGTCTTTTATTATTTCCTCCGCACTTACAGTGAGGCCCAAAAAAATTGCCACCACCACTGAAATAAATAAGTATTGTGGAAAATTCAAACTTTCTCGAAAAGTATAAATCTGCTCCCCTCCCCTAGCGGTGGGATAATATTTTATGAAAAGTGCAAGCACAAATGCAAGTACAGGAGCTTCCATAAAATTGATGAGCATGTATTGCGTGTTGGACAATTTACTCAACACATCACGAATAACAAATACCTTGAACTGGTTGATTGCAGAGGGCAAACTGAATGAACTTCTAGGTGGCTCCTGTGCTTTTTCTTTTGTGCCAAGGTGATTGCCGATGATCACATTGAAGAAATTATTCCACTCCTTTGGCGACACTTTTCTGTGTTCTGTTTCATTGCCATATTCATCCACCACTTTTGCTTCAATGATGTTGAATATTTGCTCCGGATTTACATTGCCACAATGCGGACATTCACTTTCTGTAAGGTTTACCTGATTTGCCAATCTCTTAAAGTAGATAATGCTTTCTACCGGATTGCCATAATAAATTGGATATCCACCATTGTCCAAAATGAACAATTTGTCCAGCATTTTAAAGATGTCGCTGCTGGGCTGATGTATCACCACAAAAATCAATTTTCCGCGCAGTGTTAGTTCTTTAAGCAGGTCCATGATGTTCTCTGAATCGCGACTGCTTAGGCCGCTTGTAGGTTCATCTACAAATAGCACCGATGGTTCACGTATCAATTCAAGTGCAATATTCAGGCGCTTGCGCTGGCCACCACTAATGGTTTTGTCCATCACATTTCCCACGCGCAAATCTTTACACTCGAACAATCCGATACTCATCAGAGTGTGATTCACAGCG
>JAYSWI010000470.1:0-3950 GCA_043718125.1 Flavobacteriales bacterium | reverse complement strand
CATTTTTAGCAGCCTTCATACTTGTGAGCAAGAAGGTAATAATTCGGGGAGACATCATTGAATTTACAGATAGTAACGATATTGAAATTGGGACCAATGACCAAAAGGAAATGCCTGCAATAGAAAATTTACCATATCCAGCACAGCCCGTTGCAGATTCCTATTTGGGTTTTTCAGTAGGTGATAGTGTTCATTTTAAACAAAATTTCAGCATCAAGAAAGGCGTGGTGAAAGGTTGGAAGCCACCCAATTTTATAGTTGAATTTGATGACGATGGTGTGAAAAAGACCGCTACCATTTTCAATAACAGGTTGCATAAGCATCCTTAGTATAACAAGAAAAGAGTGTATTGGGCCTTTCAAATGTGTGGGCAATTCAACTCGATTTGCTTGGCCACAAAAGCATCGGATAGAATAATATTGTATCGGTATTCACCTCACTTGCGTTCTCTCTACCTCATCTGCCTTCGGCATCTTCTCCTGAAGGAGAAGCGAAGCGGCAAATTTCTTGGAGAGAAAATGGTTGGCCTATTTCATAATTTCAAATGGTATAAACGAATGTTTCCAACGACAATAGGTGCTCATATTCTTTTATAGTTATGGTTACGTATTTTTTGATAGTCAAAATTCTACAAAAAAAAATCAACTCAAACTAATGCCATTTGTTGAAGATACAAAAAGTCAATAGCCCCTGATTTTTATGTACCCGAGTAGTTATAATAAAAGTTCATAAGCCAGTTGTTTACTTGCTTCATCTAACGTCTAATGTCTTGCTTCTAATGTCTCCATCAATGAAACAAGTACGAAATATTGCTGCTGAAAAGTTTGACCGCTATAGCAAGAAGAATTATTCCAAATACTTTTTCAATTACAGCAATTCCTCCAATTCCAAGTAGCCGTTCTATTCTGCCTGTCAGTTTCAATACCACAAAAATCAAAGGCATATTGAGCGCAATGGCAATAAGAATATTTATCTGATGATACTCCGCACGCAGCGAAATAAGTGTAGAAAATGTGCCAGCACCTGCAATGATTGGAAATGCCAACGGTACAATGCTCGCAGCTTTTTCAGCCCCTTCCTTTTGCTTGAATAGTTTTATGCCCAGCACCATTTCCATAGCTATAAAAAATAAAATAATAGAACCTGCTACAGCAAATGAGTTCACATCCACACCAAATAGATTCAAGAATTTTTCGCCTACAAAAAGAAAAACAACCATCAATAAAAAAGAAACAGTGGTGGTTGTAATGGGTTGAATATTTCCTGTTTGATTTTTTATTTTTAGAATGATGGGTATGCTCCCCACAATATCTATCACCGCAAAAAGAACCATGAAACATGATAGCACTTGTTTTATATCAAATTCGAACATGGGACAAAGAAATGCAAAATGGAAAATTGAAAATGGACAATTGAAAATGAACAAGGTGAGAAATAACGATGGTGCAAAATCATTGCAAGAGATTCTCGCCTTGGCATCAGGCCTTGCGGATCAGTTCATCAATAATTGCGGCATAGTGCTTTAGCTCCAGTGCTCTGACTTTTTGCTCAATGCTCAATGGTATATCCCCTTCAGCGAGTTGCACATGAGCTTGAAAAATGATGTTTCCTTCATCATAATTTTCATTGACGAAATGAATCGTTATTCCAGATTCTTTTTCCTTGTTGGCATGAACAGCCTCATGCACGAAATGGCCATACATGCCCTTGCCTCCATACTTTGGCAATAGTGCAGGATGAACGTTTACAATTCTATCAGGAAATTTCAAAATCAAATTGGAGGGTACTTTCCAAAGAAAACCTGCAAGCACAACAAAGTCAATTTCTAAGTGCTTTAGAAGCATAATAAAATCTTCTGATTCTTTGAAATTTTGTTTGTTTAGAATAAAGGTCTTGATAGAAAAGTCCTCAGCGATAGACAAAACCCCAGCGTCTGCATTGTTGGATGCAACCAAAGCAATACACACCTTTTCAGATGCTTCAAAATGCTCGATGATTACTTTGGCATTGCTACCAGTGCCCGATGCGAGAATGGCTAATTTGATCACCTAAATAGATTTTTTTAGGCGTCCAATTTACATTGGCAACTCAGCTCCTTTTTTTGGTGTTGTCATTGATATCATTTTGCATTTTTTCCAAGTAAATGGATATCAAATCTTTTACTTTTTTATAAAGTGAGTCGGGCTAAAATGGTTTGGACACATAATCATTCATACCAATTTCAATGCACTGCTCGTGTTCGCTTGTAATTGAATTGGCTGTAAGCGCAACAATGGGCAGAGTCAATTTCAGCTCGTTCCGAATCATTTACGTGGCCTCCATTCCTCCCATGTTTGGCATCTGCAGATCCATAAGAATCAAATCGTAATATTCTGTTTTCAGCAAATCAATGGCTTCCGTTCCATCATTGGCCGTAGCCACTTGTGCATTCCAACTTTTCAGAATTGTTAAGACCAAAAAGCGATTTATTTCATTGTCTTCGACTATTAAAATTTTTGCGTTATTCAAGTCCTTCGTTTCAGATGTTTCTTTTTTTGCTGGGGCATCCGTTGGAGTGAGTTGAATGGTGAAAGAAAAAATAGAACCGCAACCCTTTTCACTTGATAAATGTAATTCGCTACACATCAGTTCCACCAATTGTTTTGAGATGGCAAGGCCAAGTCCGGTACCTCCAAATTTGCGTGTTGTGGAGCTGTCTGCTTGCGAAAATTTTTGAAATATTGCTTGTTGCCTGTCCACTGCAATTCCAATACTGGTGTCCCTAATTGATATTTTTAGTTCTTGAATTTCTTCAGAATTTGCAATGAGTGACACCGCAATTTTTACTGATCCATGCTGCGTAAACTTGATAGCATTGCTGGCCAAATTTGAAATAATCTGATTTAATCTGGTTGGATCTCCGATGTGATAATTTGAAATCTGAGGATCATTGAAATAATTAAAATCGATTCCCCTTTCTTCTGCCTTGAGTCCAATTCCTTTTATCAAGACTTTCAATATTTTTTCGATTGAAAACGGAACCTGTTCCAGTTCCAATTTTCCACTTTCAATTTTTGAAATATTCAACAAATCATCAATCAAAACGAGTAGGCCTTCTGATGACGAAATAAGCGCATCTATGAATTCTTCTTGGACCGAAGTGAGACTAGTTTGACCAAGCAACGAACTCATGCCAACAATAGCATTGATAGGTGTCCGCAGTTCCTGAATAATCAAAATTGAAAAAAGTTGTAGAAAATGACATCAACATTCTCGCGATAACACAAGAAGCCACATTAGGTTTGGCACCATAGAAGATTCAACCCAATGTCCATTTCAGTCAATAATGTGAGCAAGCTTTATGGCAAGCAACATGCACTCAATCAGGTTTCATTCTCCATTCAAAAAGGCGAGGTGGTCGGATTCCTCGGCCCCAACGGTGCGGGCAAAAGCACGATGATGAAAATAATCACCTGCTACATACCTCCTAGTGCCGGTGGCGTAAAGGTTTGCGATTTTGATGTGATGGATCAAAGCATTGAAGCCAAAAGAAATATTGGATATTTACCGGAACACAATCCGCTCTATTTGGATATGTATGTGCGTGAATACTTAAGTTTTGTAGGTGGCATTTATAAAATTTCCAATTTGAAAAATAGAGTAGAGGAAATGATCGAAATGGTAGGATTGGGCATTGAGGCGCACAAAAAAATCGAAGCACTTTCAAAGGGATTTCGACAGCGTGTTGGTTTGGCTCAAGCCATGATTCACAATCCAAAAGTGTTGATATTGGACGAACCCACAAGTGGTTTAGATCCTAATCAGTTGGCAGAAATTCGCGAATTGATAATTCAAATTGGAAAAGAAAAAACGGTATTACTAAGCACCCACATTATGCAAGAAGTGGAGGCTATCTGCAGCCGCACCATCATCATCAATAAAGGAAAAATAGTGGCTGATAGCCCAACAAG
>JAYSWI010000469.1:0-3950 GCA_043718125.1 Flavobacteriales bacterium | reverse complement strand
TCGTTGTTCTGTATAAATCATAACTACCAACATGCGCACCTGTGGTGAAAGTGGATTCTGTTGGATTTGCCTTTCTGCCACTGAATAAAAGCACTCCTCCATTGCCGCTTCCATACACACTGCCCGCTGGGCCTTTTATCACTTCCAATCGTTCTGTGTCGAAGGCATCTATCATCTCCAAAGGTGTTTGACCATCGGGCGATGTAAGCGGAATGCCCTCCAAATACATCTTCACATTGCGCACTGCGAAAGGTGAGCGCAACGCACTTCCGCGAATACTGATGCGGTGAGATCCGCCATAGCCACGTTGGTCCATTATCACTCCAGGAATTGTATTCATCGCATTGAGCAGCGAAGTTTGATCCGTGTTTTCAAGCAAGCTTTTTTTGATCAGACCTATTGAGGCAGGTGTAGATTCTATGGGCCGCATGTTGCGAAAACCCTCTACAATAATCGGTGGAATAAATGCTGGCCAAGGCTGAGGACCAATGCTCTTTTTGCGCATACAAATTTCAAGAATTATGTCAGCAGGTTGCTCCTTAAGTATGTCAAAACGCTGCTCTGGATAGCCGATGTATTTGAGCACAATGGTTAGTGCACCCGCAGGCATGGGTAACTCAAACTTTCCGTCTGCATCAGTTATCACTCCACTGTGTGTGGTTGGGTCTGCAAGTACAATTACTCCCATCAGTGGTGCTTTGTCATCGCAATCCGTTATCACTCCGCGCACTTTCTGGACAATTTGAGCCTGTGTGCATATACTCAACATTGAGGTAAGCAGCATGAGCAGTCTTCTTTTCATCATCATATTTTTATCAATGGGTATCAATTAAAGTTGTGATATTCGATTTTACATTTTTGCTAAAAAAACATTTCGATCCATTTTATACTTAGCGGGGTTGAAAGGCATCATCATGCAACGGTATCCGCTGTGAAGTCGAGGGGCGTTATCAATTCACTCACTTTTGTTCTTACATGATCTGCCAATTGCTCCACACTCATATTAGCAAAATGGGTGTGCGAAATAACATCGCCAATGCGCACAGTGATCACTCCGGGTCGAATTCCATATTTGCCACTAGCAAGCACTTTGCGCGACCCCGAAATGCCGATGGGAACAATATCCACATTGCCCTCTTTAGCTATGATGAATGCACCGCGCTTGAACTGTTGAAGTACTCCTGTCTTAGAACGCGTACCCTCTGGAAATGAGATGACGTTTTTGCCATTTCTAATTTTTTCGGCAGCCACCCTCATGCTTTTTAAAGCAAGTTCTTTGTTCTTTCTATCCACAAAAATGTGCCCTATAAATTGGATATATTGACCAAGAAACGGCACACGCGAAAGTTCTTTTTTTACCACAAAAAAAAGACCGATGGGCATCACACGGGCTAGTGCTACAATATCAAAATGTGATTGGTGGTTGGCCACATAAATGAAGGACTTGGTGGTGTCCAATTTCGATTTGTTTTCCAGCCTAATGCGCACTCCTGTGATGGTGCAAATAATGGGTGACCACAAATACAAACCATCCACCTTATGTACCCATTTGCCATTCCAAGTGATGAGCATCAGCAGTATTCCAATCACTGCGCACACAGCAGTCCACAGGCAGATAATTATTATCTGAACTAAATTGAGAATGCCCCACAAGATTTTCATATTTGAACTAAACGACTCACCATTTTAGCCGCGCAAGTTGTGTTGCAGTTTGTATGAAATCAAAACTTCTTTTTTGTTCGTTCTTGTTTGTTGTTGCTTTAAAAATTGGAAGCGCACAAGATTCTCTTACAAAAAAGAATTCTTTGATTGGTTTTCCGCTTGCATTCTACTTGCCCGAAACGCGTTGGGGAATTGGAGCTTCTGGCTACTATAATTTTTATTTGTATAAGAAAGACAGCCTTTCTCCACCCAGCCAAATTCAATTAAATGTAGCCTATACCCAGAACCGTCAATATGGTATTGCACTTCCCTTCCAGTTGTTTTGGAACGGAAGAAAACACAACGTTGCGGGTGAAATTGGATTGTACAATTTGAGGTATTTATATTTTGGATTTGGTGATGATAACAGAGAAGGAAGAGCGGAAAATTATGCTGCCAATCACCTTCAATTTAGATTGAATTATTTAAGAAAAATAAAGCCACATATTTTTATAGGAGCACGCTGGTGGCATGATGATTTGAAGGTGACTGACTGGACCAACATTCAACCCGACCCGATGTTGAATAAAGCACTTGGCGGTTTTGGCAGCATTGCCACTGGCCCTAGTCTGGTGGCTTTGTTGGACACACGCGACAATATTTATTTTTCATTCTCAGGTCATTATTTGGAGCTTTCTATTCAACAACAACACAAAATTTGGGGCAGCGATTTTTCGCATTATCGGTACCGAATTGATTACCGCAATTTTATGCAAATCAGAAAACAACAAGCTATCGCTTTGCAAGCCTTTGGCGATTTTGTTGTGGGGGATGTTCCCTTCAATATTGCGCCCAATGTGGGCAGTTCCAAAAGGATGCGCGGATTGTATGAAGGACGTTTCCGCGATAAAAATTTGTTGCTTTTCCAAACGGAATATCGAAGTTATTTCTGCAAGAAAGTTGGGGCAGTTGCATTCTTCAACTATGCTATTCTTTCTAATCAAATTTCTGAAATGACATTATCAAATGACCACGCCAGCGCAGGTGTTGGTTTGCGCTATGCACTAGATAAGGAGAAACGTGTGAATCTGCGAGTGGATGCTGCATGGCCTGTGGGTGTGGGCAGGTACACGAACAAATCATTGGCAGGGCAAACGGTGATATACTTTACAGTTGGAGAGGCGTTTTAGAGGTTGTTTATCATGTTGTCTTTCATGTGTTCTATTGTCAAAAGTTTGTTGATGGGAACATTTTCATTTTATATGAATGAGATTTTTTATCAATTCAATTAAAGAAATAATCACATTGCTGTTGCGCATCGCCCAAGAGCAAAGTGCCATCAGGACTTGCAGTTGGTGTGTTGACGGAAACCTGATGGCGACCGTGCAACCTCAAACTTTCGTGCAAGAAATGATCAACAGAAAAATGCTAGTAATGCTGATTGGCAGCCCTTCGTAAAAGCAAAAGAGAAGCAAAGCCGACACATAAGCCAAACGCATTTTGCTTCACATTTGTCTTTACCCAACACAAGATTAAAAACTTAAATACTTAGCTTTGCTTCATTGAAAAAATTGCCGACAATCACATTTTCTGACTATAAAAAAGATGCTTCAAACTGGATAACACTTGCTGGTGGCGAGTATTACCCCGACATGATAAAAGATGCTTGCTTGCTTTACAAACCTGTTTTGGTTTTGTTCGGACAACTTGTAAAATCATCTGAATCATCTTCCCGACTTTTCCTTGGAATAGCTGAAGTATCTGAACCTTGGATGAGAGTTCAACTGCTTAGAGTTTTCAAAAGATATGTTTGCCCAGTGCTTCCAGTTGAGATGACAAAAAGAAAAACAAAAGCAGCGGCTTTTGAAAAAGAATTTAGCAACAAGTTCAGACCAATCAACGAGGTTCAAAAAGCATTTAGCAGCCGACCACTTAGAGACGAAGTAATTTGTGCTTTGCTTTGGGAGTATAAAGACAGAGGGAAAAAAGGATACGATTTAACTGAAAGATTTTTTGAATTATTCCGCAGCAACTTTCCAGGACTTCAAATTATTGGACCCGAAAGAGCAGGCAGAGATATTTTGATGAAAGAGGTTTTTGATAAATATCCGAACCCAACACGACCAATTGATTTTGTAATTAAGGACAAGGATAAAATTCTTGCTATCGGTTTAGCACGATATGACTCTGACCGAGGTGGGGCACAAGAGGACGACAGAACAGGCGGTTATTCAAATTGTGCTAATGAATTTCTTCGCTACGCAAAGAAAAATAAAATTGACACCAAACTAATTTTCGTGAATGATGGA
>JAYSWI010000468.1:0-3973 GCA_043718125.1 Flavobacteriales bacterium | reverse complement strand
TTTATCATCTTTTCTACAAACAGGACATCCCGCTGGGATTAACACCAGTGAATAATTGATGAACCATTACTTGCGAGAGGGTTGATAAAACTCCTACTTGTAAACTGCGAAAGAATCAGTAAATCTTTTCTTCGAATGTCGTCATAAGAACCAGATGATAATTTTTCTTCAAAATTTTTATTTGCGAGATTGATAATATCACGAGATTTAAGATTTGCATTTTCTTTAGCTTTACTCCAATCTTTGGTTACACCTGCAACAGCAAGAAAACAAACAGCCATTCTTTCTAAACCTCTTTCGGTTTTGGTCATTGGGATGCCGACACTTTCCAAAATGTCGAGGGCTTCATTTATGATATTTTGAACAGCTTTTGATTTAGTGCTTTTCGGTATATAATTTTTCATATTAAAAAAGGGTCAGCACTTGATTTGGCTGTAAGTTGTTTTCTATAATTTCCTCTGCGGAATAAAGTTCATCCATTTGAAAGCAATCCTTTAAAGATAAAGCCATTTGGTATGCTAAGAGGGGTGGAACGGCATTTCCAATTTGATTAAATCGTTGCGTTTCATTTCCGATAAATTCATACCAGTCTGGAAAACTTTGAAGTCTTGCTGCTTCGTTGTGTAAAAGTCTTCTTCTTCTTCTTCCGTCTTTTAATTTTACTCGTTGCATATCGCCCGTTGCTCCTGCAAGGTTTCTACAGGTTAATGTTCTTGCGGGTCTGTCAGAATATAAATCTCTCGGATTTATGCACGATGAAGCCTTTTCATATTTGGCAACATAAGTGTCCATTGATGCTGTAAAAAATTTACCTTCAGGTGGAGTAGTAAACATTATGTCGCCAATGGCTTCACCAACGGTTACTTTATGATGATTAGGTTTTGGAAAATAGAATTTTGCTCGATGTCCGAAAACAAAAAGTCGTTCTCTGTTTTGAGGAACACCAAAGTTTACTGCGTTTAATAATTTAAAGTCAAGAATATAACCAAGTTCACGAAGTTCTGTCAATACTAAATCAAAATACCATTTGTTAGTGTATAACAGTCCTCGAACATTTTCGAACATAAAAACCTTCGGTTGGAGTTTCTTGATTGCATCAATAAAAACAGGAAACCATCTCTGGCATCTTCAATTCCTTTTTGGTGACCGCCAACGCTAAAAGGTTGGCAAGGCGGTCCTCCAATTATTATGTCTGCTTGAGGATATTCAAAGTCAAGGTCGAGTTTTATAGGGAAACAGTCGCCAACAAGATTTTTGTTATAAGTGTCGGAAGCGGCTTTGTCAATTTCGTAACCAATTGTCTTGTAGCCAGCTGCTTCAAAGCCCAAGGACAAACCACCACAACCAGCAAACAGGTCAATAACAACCTCTTTTTCGGTTATTCTCGGTCTGAGTGTTTGGTTTATGTAGTCAATATAATTTGTCATTGATTTTCTATGTGTCAAACTTAATGAAAACAGGACTTTCTATCGATGCATTTTCAACAAATACTAAATGTCAAGATGCAATTGGACAAAATTAAACTGTGCCGAAAAAACGTTGATTTCCTGTCAGATTGCAGCTCCTTTAGTTTTGCGGAAGTTGACATTTTGTTGACTGTTATACGCTTGAAAGTTGACGGTTAGCACTTGGGCACTGCGAAAATATTGTACACAATTTAATTATTTATTGGCATAAAAAATAAATCACATTGACATAAACACCACAAAAATTCCGAAATTTTTCTCGATAATATTGATAGGAAATAATTGCCTTTTCATTAAAGTTCAAGTAGAAAACTTAACCCAAGAAATCAAGCGATAAAAGAATCCGAAATTATTCTTTAGCTTCTGGATTCTGTTTTTCTATCGGTTTTGAAACTTCAATTGAAGATTTTGCGCTGTCATCAACTTCCGCATTTTTTGTAGGTGGGTAGTGTGTTGCACTTTCATTTCGGATGCTATCTTCATTCAGATCGATTTGATCCAATTTCAATTCGGTTTGCTTTCTAATTTCATTGGCACTTTGCATGATTTCATTTTGAACATCACGCGATGCATTGCGAAACTGATAGAGCGCTTTGCCCATGGTTTGTGCCAACGAAGGAATTCCTTTCGCTCCAAAAAAAAGCAAATAAATAAATAGAATCACAATTATTTCTCCACCACTCATGGCGCAAAAGTAAATGAGCCGCTGATAAGTTGTTCCGCTCAAATTATTTTCAAAGTTGTTAGAAATTCACTATAAATAAAAATTTCTACACAATACATTCGCCCGCACTTTCAAAGCAATTCTAAATGTCATCCAACTCCCAAAAACTAAGCGTAGCCGGACTTCTTGTAACCCTCGGAATAGTTTACGGTGATATAGGAACCTCGCCACTTTATGTGATGAGTGCCATCATAGGCGACCGCCCAATTTCCGAGCATCTTGTTTTTGGTGGGCTGTCATGTATTTTTTGGACACTTACCAGCCAAACAACTTTTAAATATATCGTGCTCACTTTGAGAGCAGACAATAAAGGTGAGGGCGGAATATTTTCTTTGTACGCACTGGTGCAGAGAAAAGGCAAATGGCTCTTTTGGCCCGCAATGATTGGTGCAGGCACCCTGATGTGCGATGGTATGATTACACCTCCCATTTCCATTTCATCAGCAGTAGAAGGACTTCGACAGTTTAATCCACACATTCCTGTAATACCAATCGTTATCGTTCTTCTCACCTTACTCTTTATTTTTCAGAGATACGGTACCAAACTGGTGGGCAAAACCTTTGGTCCTATTATGCTTTTATGGTTTGCGATGCTGGCCATTTTAGGTGTAAATCAAATAATGGAATACCCACAGATAATAAAAGCGCTTAATCCAATTTATGCTTATCGTTTATTGGCTGAATACCCCGAAGGATTTTGGCTTTTAGGTGCAGTATTTCTATGCACAACAGGTGCCGATGCCCTTTATAGCGACCTCGGACATTGCGGCAGAAAAAATATTCAAGTGTCGTGGGGCTATGTAAAAATTGCGCTCATACTTAATTACCTTGGTCAAGGCGCTTGGCTGATGTCCAGGGCCAACGCAGGCAGCAACATGCTCAATGGTGAAAGCACATTTTATGGCATTATGCCCGAGTGGTTCTTAATATCGGGAATCATCATAGCCACTTGTGCCGCCATCATAGCAAGTCAAGCGCTTATCACCGGTTCATTCACACTAATAAGTGAAGCAATCAACCTAAATTTTTGGCCAAAAGTTGCCACAAAATATCCAACAGAGCAAAAAGGCCAACTCTATATTCCAAGTGTGAATTGGTTGCTTTATGCAGGTTGCATTGCTGTGGTTCTCTTCTTTCAAGAATCGAAAAAGATGGAAGCCGCATACGGTTTCTTTATCACCATCACCATGATGATGACGACTACACTGCTTATCTATTATTTAGAATATAAAAGACATTGGCCCATCTGGCTAGTAGGTTCATTGTTTGCAATTTTTATTACTGTTGAGTTTTCATTTTTTGTTGCCAATAGTCAAAAACTTAAAGAAGCTTGGATGATGGTGGTATTGTATATCGTTCTTATTCACGTCATGTGGATTACATATATGTATCGAAGAATGAGCAATTACTTTTTGCAATTTGAAGACCTCGACAATTACATAGCAAAGCTCCGCGAATTGAGTGATGACACTTCTGTTCCAAAATATGCTACACATTTAATTTTTCTTACCAAGGCCAATTTCAACCACCAAGTGGAGAAAAAAATAATGGAAAGCATATTGGCAAAAACCCCCAAGCGGGCCGACATCTACTGGTTTCTTCACATAGACAGAACCAATGAGCCATACACCCGCGAATACACCGTGGAGGAACTGGAAAATGATCTGGTCATAAAAGTGAATATCAAACTAGGGTTTAGGGTGCAGCCACGTGTGCACAATTTCTTCAGAGTAATAGTGGATGAGATGGTTGAAAAAGGAGAGTTGGATCTAAAAGCAAAACC
>JAYSWI010000467.1:0-3978 GCA_043718125.1 Flavobacteriales bacterium | reverse complement strand
AAACATTGGAATTCTTCGGATTTCATCATAGATACTTGTAAACTGCGAAAGAATCAGAATAGCTAATGAATAACTCAAACAAAACAAAATCCCGAAGGGATGAAATGAAATGCCTGTGCGCATCCATACACCAATCCTTGTGAACCCCTGACCCCTAAAGGGGAAGTCCGTGATGTTCTTCCGCTTTGGAATTCCGAAACTCTAGCAGACTTCCCCTTTAGGGGTCAGGGGTTTGCGATTGAGTACAGGAAATTGGTATAAACATGCCCAGAGACATTTGAAATGATAATAGAAGATGACATGATTATAGAAGAAAAATATCCCAACAACAGAACCACGAAGTGGTGATATGATAATAGAAGATGAAATGATGATAACAGATATGATTAAACATTATTCAAGTGAGACCAACAACAAATAAAAGAATGACACAAAAACAAACAACCCAACTCATCGCAGTGCTTTTCATATCAGCATCCATCATCTTCTTTGGATGCAAAAAGAAAGAAGACACCACACTAGGCGACCCCGACTTGGCCACTCCAGTATTAAAGTCTATATACATCTGCGGCTACGAAATAAACGAGAGCGGCAGGAACGTAGCCAAGTATTGGAAGGACGAAGTAGAGTTTGTGCTAAGCAGCGGAGGCACCGATGCCCAAGCACAAGCCCTATGGATAGACGGAACCGATGTGCATTGTGTAGGCAATCGCAAAACCGGCACCAACAGCTCAAGCCTTCCTGTGCGTTGGAAGAATGGCAATGAGGTTCCCCTTAGTACTGTAGCAATGCCCTTTAGCAATGCCACAGACATTTTCATTGACGGTAGCGATATTTATATAGTAGGCTATGAAAGAAATGCCGATGGAGTGAACGTAGCAAAACTCTGGATAAATGATGAAGTGACCAATTTATCCGATGGCATAACGCAAGCAAAAGCATTGGCTGTATTTGTTGATGATGGCAATGTGCATGTAGTGGGCACTCAAAACAATTCTGAATTTGACAATACCCCTGTTGCGATCCATTGGCTGAATGGTGTTCCAGATGAATTAACCAATGCCGAGACGGATGCTCTGGCATTTGATGTTGCAGTTTCAAATGGAAATGTGTATATATGTGGAGAGGTGGTTGCCAATGATGGTACCGATGAGAGTTCCAATAAAATGTTGTGGATAAATGGTGTTGCACAATACACACCAATTGTAGGCGAGGGTTCTTCCGCCTATGGTATGGCCAAAGTGGGCAGCGATGTGTATATGGCTGGGTATGATGCAAGCACCGGTTGCCAGTCAGGCTATTGGAAAAATGGAGGATTCACGGTGCTTTGTCCCGATATGTCCTTCAATCAAAATGAACAGAAGTGTTGGAAAATAGCGGTGGACAATAATGATGTATATGTAACCGGCACGCGCGGCCATAGCGGAGGAAGTAGCCTTGTGGGCCAGTATTGGAAAAACGGAGTTGCCCACACTTTGGGCAGCACACCCTATCAAGAGGGGCTTTATGATATTGTAATTAAATAGCCCTCGCAACACAAACAATCGCTTCAACATCTTTTAAAAAATCCTTCAACAAACACAAAATGAAAAAGTCATTTTCACACTACTCACTGATTGCTTTTGCACTCACTGTTTCGGTTTTATTATCCTCCTGCAACAAGCAAGAAGAAGAAGAACCCGAAGATTCTAATAGCACACTTCCCACCTTGAACGTATTTGGTTGTTTGCCTCAAATCAATTTGCAGGCAGATGCAAATCCACGCGAATCTTGGGAGTACAGCATAGCCTATCCCGGTGTGTTGGAGAATTACAAAATATACAACACCACTACCGACCAAGTGCAAGAGAGCTATCGCTTCACATACCAATACAATGCAGATTTGAATCAAGCATTGATTGATTCCATTTATTTCTATTTCGGAGACTATCAATTGGGCCAAGTCTTTTATGAAGCCAAAAAATTTCACTACGATTTTTTGACTTCAACAGAATATCGTATAGTTGGTGCCGATGTATTTGCCAACGACAATGGATTCCCTTCCGCAAAAGGTGCGTGGTATTTTGATTTTTCGAACGAAGGTCTTGTGGAAGTAGCAGAATATTTAGATGATACTATTACTGTGTTTGGCTCATTCTCAGACAATGTTCGAAACAACTATTACTATGACGATACAGAGGCGATAACCAACATTGTTACCTACAACCACAACAATGTAGTGGTGGCGGAAGACACATTCATTCCCGGTGGAGAATACTGGCCCACTACATGGTGGGGCATCACCCATCCGCTATTGAGTTGGGGCATGCGTTTCGCGCCCATTCAAGCTACCTATTTTGCACAAGGCTTCGGCACATATACTTACGAATATCAATATCAATCCAATGCTGATGGATACATTGTGGAGTCAAGCTGGATGAATGGCACTGCCCCTGTCTTTATCGGTTTATATGAATGGGAATGTTATGATTAATAGGTAAAAAGTATCAAGTACAAAGAAAAATGTACAAAGTAGAATGCACTATGTCCTAAGCACAATACAATGTTTATTATGGATAAGGCATAACCAAAAAAAACCAAGTTCGAGAATATCGGGATTCTCCTGAAGTTCACTCACTATTCTTAGTGCTTTGTACATCATTCAACATACAAAAAGAAACAAACTAAACACGCTGCTTCGGGCAAAGGCGCAATAGCAATAAAGTTTTTGTAAGGAAGAAACAAAAGCATTGCCCCCAAACCCCGAAGCACTTTTCCAACCCAGCGGACTTCAGTCCGCCCAAAAAAAAAGTGCCACTGATCCAACCACGGGCTTTAGCCCGTGGACTCGACTTTGGCTATTCCCGCGCGTAAAACATTGCGGAATACATTGGGTTTTCAGAGTTTTGATGGCTTTTGGAATTCTGCTGTTTTTTCACGAAGTCGTTAAAACTACTACCACTTTTTTCATTCCATAATTGACATCTAAACAGATTTATTATTTCGGTTGTTGATAATCGACTTTCCTTTTTTACGGAATCCCATTTTGGTTTGGGAAGTACATTTTTGTTTCTTTCTAAGTTTGTTAGTTCTGCTGCTAAATGAATGAGTGAATAAATGGCTGTGGTAAATGCGGGCAGATTTTGTACAGCATTTTCATTTCTAACTTGGGCTTGTCCGCAGCCAAGTATTGTTTTTTCATCTCTAAAATTCACTTCTATTTCCCATCTCCATAAATAGGCTTGCAGTAGTTTTTCGATAGCCAAATCATTGTCTGTACATATCAGATAAGCAGGTTGCCTGTACAAGAGTTTCGATCCTTTGCTGAGTCTATATCCAAGTGGGCTAATTACCACTAGTTGTAGTGTAATGTTTTTGCCAGCAGATTTCCATTTTAAGTTTTTTATAATTTTTACCTTGAACTGATGTGACTTACCCGCAGCCCAAGCTTCTATATGTATCCATTCTATTTTATCATCCTGTCTTATCTGCTCTGGGGTGGGCATTCTATCACCATAGACTTTTTTTCTTCCTTTGTTTTTATTCTCTTCTGGTATTGCAAACAATTTTGTATCCTTTCTTGTTCTGCCTATTAACGTGGTTTTTTCGGGCAGATGTTTTATTACTTCATCATTTGTATAGCTTCCATCTACACTGATTATAAGCTGTTTTTCTTTTGCATTTGTTTGATCCAAATTTTCTCTTAACGCCTTGATTCTTAAACTTCCTTGCCTGCTTAACTTTATCTGTTTCTGTGTTTTTTTATATTCATTGATTTGTTCTTGTGTGGCGTCTTTCTTAGGTTTTATAGCCGTAGGACAATGATGAAAGTCAACGGGCAAAGCTCTAGATTGGCAATTTGTATCATGCTCCGATACGGCTAATGATATTTGTAAATATCGCTGACCCCAAACAAAATTTGTATGAAAAGGAGGGCCTAACGGATCTCGTTTCCAACTCGTGCCTGGGATTTTCTTTCCTGTTTTTCGTATCAATGTA
>JAYSWI010000466.1:0-3980 GCA_043718125.1 Flavobacteriales bacterium | reverse complement strand
TTCGGGCATCAACAAAAGACCTTGCAACAGATGTCGTGTTGTCTGAACTCGCATTTTCAATCACTATCAATTCCCAGTTTTTATATTGCTGATTTAACACAGATCGAATGGCTTCATCAATGTATTGTTCAACATTGTGGGCAGGCATGATGATAGATACCAATGGCTCACTCATGCTGTTGTTTGATAGATTAGATGATCGATACGTTGCAAATGATTGGAGTAACTATTTTGGTTTGCAAATGCTTTTCGCTTGTTGGAATTTTCCGGTTTGTTGAATTCTTCAATGTTGATGATCACACGCTGAAACAAGCTCAAATATTCTTCTTTTGTTTTTGCCATTTCCAACATTTGCAGGTCATCATAAGCGGACAAATAATCTGAAATGACCACTTTGCCGGTGGCGAGGTATGGTAATATTTTAGACGAGTTGCCAATCTCTTCGAGACTATTGAAATACATCAAGCACAATACATCACATTGTGCTGCTACAGTGAATGCGTCATCATATTTCAGCTCACCATAGAGCCACACATTTGGCAATTTTTCCAAATCTAAAATTTGTTGCCTTCGCAAATTATTTACTTGAAAATTCAAATGACATTTTTCGAAACTTCCCACCAAATGAAAATTCACATTGGTGTGTTTCTCTGCAAGCTGTTGCATCAATTCAATATCAAAAGCGGCCACCAAGAGATTGCCCACGTAGCATACATTTACCCCAACATTCACACTTATTAGTTGCACTTCCGTCCGGACAAAGTTTGCAAAGCCATGTTCTATAAAATGAGTGTTGGAATTGTATTGATGCGAACGTATGGTCAAAGCGGTGGTCACAGATAAACAAAGATGCGCTGTGGCACAAGCCTTGGCGAGTTGATAATTCATTTGTACATCAACCACATGGTGTATGCGAAATGCGGAATCAAAAACATCGAGAAAAAAGTATCTTGAATTATCGAATGACCAAACCAAATCAAATTTTACAGCAAGTTTTTTTTGAAGACGGGTGGCCTGTTTTTGAATGATATTTTTCTGCAAAAACTTAGGTAGTCTGCTTAACCCTTTCAAATTGAAATCATCAACTATTTTAATATTGGGCCACAACAATTCAATCTCATCAGCCGTCACATCCCTATTGTAATAAGGCGAATTGAGAAACCAAACACGATTGCCTATGCGAGCCAATTCAAGTGCATAATGGTGTTTGCTCAAATAGCTGATGCCCCAAGATTCGGGTGAAATGATCAAGATGTTTTTATCGCGTAAGAACTGCATCACAAAGACTGAAGAAATTTAAAATATTTTGTGCCAACCACTTCCGTAGAAAATTTTTGTGCAGCGGATTGCGCAATTTTTTTGCGATCGAATCTTTTGGAATCAAAATTTAGAATAAGATCTTCCCAGATCAATATGCCTGATCGCAAGCAACCATTCTCATCATTGACTAATTCCGATATTGCTCCTACATCGTCTGCCAGAACAGGACAACCACAGCAAAGTGCCTCAGCAATCACAACGCTAAAGGTTTCATAATTACTTGGGAGAATAAATGCTTTTGCGCTATTCATTTCCAGTGCCAGTGCTTTTGAATCCAATATTCCTAAAAAAGCTACATCATCAACCAAGTCATTTTGCGTTACAAAATTTTTCATTTCGGAATTCATTGGACCATGACCTGCAATTCTCAATTTTATTACATGTCCAGCTCGTTTCAAATTGGCAATTGCAATCAAAAGTGGGATGGGATTTTTGGGCGATTTCCAGAACGCTGCTGTAAAAAAATGTTCGTTAGCATTGCTTTCCTTGAAATTGAAAACATCATTTGAAACCACATTGGGCAACACCTCAAAAGGAATTTTAGTTCCGGTAAATTTCTGAATATCATCTCCCAAACAAGAGCTTACACACAATATGGGAACCTTGTGTTGAAATAATTGCGCAAGCCTTTGGGGCTTTTTGTTCGAATAAAAATTGAAGTGATAAATACTCCAATGTTCAGTAACACAAATTTTGGCAGGAAGATGTTTTCGCAATTTTTCAAAATGAATCAATGCAGGATACGCAATGTGAAAATTGACATGCGTGAAATTTTCTTTAACATTGTTTTGGATCAAATACTTTTTCAACTTGCGGTAAAAAATCCATTCAAGAATTCTCCAAAAAGTAAATTTTGTTTTGATTTGAATGGTGGTAAGTTGATCCGAATTGTCGTCAATGAAACTTCTGTCGTCACAATCGATATGCAACACTTTTTGGGACACATAAGCACTCAAACTTTCTATGTGCCGCTTGATAAAAATGGCACGTGTCACATCGTCAGAATGTGGAAACCACGGAGTGATATGCAAGACGCGAATATTGTTCAATTAGAAATAAACTAATGAGGCAAGTTTACGGCAAATCCATACGTGACAGGCATTTGCTAGTTCTACGAACAAAACAAATAAAGAAAAGTTTGGCTAAAACTTGCTCAAAGGAATGAGGCGGTTATATTTGCCACCCGTTTTTAAAAAAATAGAATTGTAGAAAAGTTCAAAATCAAATAGTTATGAGCAAGCGTACTTACCAACCTTCCAATACAAAGCGTAGAAACAAACATGGTTTCCGCAAACGTATGGCCACCACAAAGGGCCGTGCAGTTCTTTCCTCTCGCAGACGTCAAGGTCGTAAGAAACTTTCCGTTTCCGATGAAAGACGCCACAAAGGAATTGAGCGTCTTTGATCTTTTGAATTTAGACATATCAGATATGGCCGTTTCGTACATAGCGAGACGGCTTTTTTATTTTATCCATTTCAGCATTTTTTTTGTACCATGAAAATTGCGGTGAACACACGTTTACTTCTGTCCAATAAATTGGATGGTATAGGTTGGTTCACATTCGAAAATTTCAAACGAATCGCGCAGCAACATCCTGAACATGAATTTCATTTTCTTTTTGACAGAAAATTTTCAACTGAATTCGTATTTGCCAAAAACGTAATACCGCACGTGGTATATCCTCAAGCAAGACGACCGATTCTTTTTACGCTATGGTACGACTACGCGGTGCCAGCATTGCTGAAAAAAATAAAAGCGGATATTTTCATTTCACCAGATGCGATGATGTCTTTGAGAACAGAAGTTCCTCAACTTATCGTAATTCACGATTTGAATTTTGAGCATTATCCCGAAGACATTCAACCGATGTACGCCCGGTATCTCAGAAAAAGATCACCCCTTTACGCAAAAAAATCAAAACGAATAGCGACTGTTAGTGCGTTCAGCAAACAGGACATCATCAAATTATATGGTGTGAATGAACAGAAAATTGACGTGGTTAATAATGGTGTGAACGAATCCTATTGCCCGATATCAGATGAGTTGAAACACATCACTAGAGAAAGGTTTAGCAACGGATCTCCTTATTTTGTTTTTGTAAGTAGCATTCATCCGCGCAAAAATTTGCAGCGATTATTGCCCGCATTCGATCAGTTTAAAACAGAAACAAACAGCGATGCAAAATTGATTGTGGTTGGAAAAAAATTTTGGTTCAATAAAGAAATTGAGGCAGCTTACCAAGCCATGAACCACCTGTCGGAAGTAGTGTTTACGGGCAGATTGGAGTCGTTGGACTTACATCATGTTGTAGCCTCGTCTATGGCATCGGTCTATCCAAGTTATTTCGAAGGATTTGGTATTCCAATTTTGGAAGCCTTCAAATGCGAAGTGCCCGTGATAACCTCAAACGTCACTAGTATGCCCGAGGTGGCTGGTGATGCGGCATTGCTGGTGAATCCATTTTCAATAGATGAGATAAAAAATGCGCTCACCGAAATTGAGAAAAACGAAATATTACGAAATGACTTAATTGAAAAAGGCAAGTTGCAAGCTCAAAAATTTTCTTGGCAACGCTCTTCCGAATTGCTTTGGAATAGCATAGAAAAAACCATGAGTTGACAATGGCGAATCTCACACCATACCACAGCAAAGGAGTTGT
>JAYSWI010000465.1:0-1383 GCA_043718125.1 Flavobacteriales bacterium | reverse complement strand
TGAGCACTCCACAAGAAGTTGCGCTTGCCGATGCGCGCAAAGGCGTTGCGATGTTCCAACTGCCAGCAATCAATATTCCAATTATTGGAATGGTTGAGAACATGTCATGGTTTACACCTGAAGAGTTGCCAGACAATAAATACTATTTGTTCGGTAAGGATGGTTTGAAAAATTTGGCGGTTGATATGGGTATTCCATTTCTTGGGCAAATGCCGCTGATACAAAGTGTGCGTGAAGCAGGTGATGCGGGACGCCCAGCGGTGTTGCAAGATGGAACTGCGGCCTTTGAATATTTGGATACAATTATTTCGAATTTCGAAAAGGAATTGCGATTATTACCTTTCAGGAAGAAGAACATTGCGCCAAGTATTACCACTTAAAATGAATAATTTTTTTCTTTCATCCAAACTATTTTAGCCACCTCATGAACTCAGATTTATTTGATAAAGTCAATTTCTCTTTGCAATCAATCAGGCCTTATTTGGAAGCTGATGGCGGTGGCATCACATTGGTTGAAATTACATCTGATATGACTGCGCGAGTGGAGTTGCATGGCGCATGTTGTGGTTGTGCTATGAGTGCAATGACAATGAAAGCTGGCGTGGAAGGTGCGATTAGAGCTGCTGTTCCTCAAATTAAATCTGTTGAAGCCATCAACATTCAATAGTCAAAATCGGCTTGAAAAATTGTTCATCCTTTAATAATTCTGAAATTAGATAATTGTTGTTATGTCTGTGAACAAGGAAGTAAAAAGAGTGACCACCCAAACTGTTCAGGATATGAAACAGCGTGGCGAAAAAATTTCTATGCTCACTTCGTATGATTATAGCATGGCAAAAATTGTGGATTCTGCTGGCATAGATGTGATACTTGTTGGCGACAGTGCAAGTAATGTGATAGCTGGCCACGAAACCACGCTGCCAATAACACTTGACCAAATGATTTATCATGCTCAAGCTGTAGTGCGTGCGGCAAGCAGGGCCTTGGTGGTGGTTGATTTGCCATTTGGTTCTTACCAAGGAAATAGCAAAGAAGCACTTAATTCTTCAATTAGAATAATGAAAGAAAGTGGCGCTCATGCTGTAAAAATGGAAGGTGGTGAGGAGATAAAGGAAAGTGTTCAGCGCATTCTTTCGGCAGGAATTCCGGTGATGGGACACTTGGGATTGACACCACAGAGTATTTACAAATTCGGAACCTACCAAGTGCGTGCTAAAGAAGAAATAGAAGCTGCTAGGCTACGCACCGATGCAAAACTTTTGAACGACTGTGGCTGTTTTGCGGTTGTGCTTGAAAAAATTCCTGCCATCCTAGCTGCTGAGGTTACGGCCCTTATTGAAGTGCCAACTATTGGCATTGGTGCAGGCGGTGGTTGCGATAGAT
>JAYSWI010000464.1:0-3997 GCA_043718125.1 Flavobacteriales bacterium | reverse complement strand
CAAGAACAGTATGATGAGCGAAAAGAAAGGGAAATTTCGCGAAATGGAAGTGATAGTGATGATGGACCAAAACAGCGCGAGCGCAAGCGAAATAGTTGCAGGGGCTTTGCAGGACTGGGACAAAAGCCTCACGGTGGGAAGGCGTTCATTTGGAAAAGGACTGGTGCAACACGAAATGGAATTGGCCGACAACAGTGCCTTGCGCCTCACAGTGGCGCGATACTACACACCTACAGGAAGGTGCATTCAAAAACCTTATGGCGACAGTATCAATTACAGCGATGACTTCCACAAGCGTTTGATGAATGGCGAACTCACTGTGGCCGATAGCACTCACTTTCCCGATTCATTAAAATATATCACACCCGCTGGCAGAACCGTATATGGCGGTGGTGGAATTATGCCCGATGTGTTTGTGCCGCTCGACAGCATTTACTTCAGCGGACTGCTAGGCGAATTGGCTTATAGTGGCGTTGTTCGCGACTTCTGTTTCAACTACTTGGATGCACACCGCACCGATATGATAAAGTATAAAGACGCTGATGACTTTATAGCCAACTACAACGTGAGTGATGCCATGATGAACGAATTGCTTTCCGCAGCAGAAAAGGAAAAAGTGAAGGTGAACAAAACGGTTGCGAAAAAAATAGCACCACAATTAAAGACACGCATTAAGGCACAATTGGCGAGAAATCTCTATGATGATACTGCCATGCACCGTGTGCTTTTGCAAACCGATCAAGACTTCAAAAAAGCATTACAAGTGGCGAGCAAATACAGAGAATATGCTGGCGTGATTGGCAATCAAGAATCGCAAAAAGTGACGGGGCAATAAAACATTTATCAAGAAATAGAGAATGTCACTTTCAGAAGCCATACAAGCAATTGATAATCTTCAATTCAGCATTGCTGAACATGGCAATTTTTCGGATGAGATTAAAAAAAAAATAGAATATAAGCTGCGGCTGGATTGGAATTATTACAGCAATCACATGGAAGGAAATACATTGACCATGGATGAAACAAGAAGTGTAATGATCAGTGCCATCAATGTGCAAGACAAACCTTGGAAAGACATTGCGGAAATGAAAGGCCATGATGGCGTGGTGAAAGAAATATTCGCCCTCGGAAAAGGTGATTTAAGATTAAACGAAAAAAGAATAAAGGATATACATACAGCCATAGTAATAGAAGATGATGTACAGAAGAAAGCATTTGTTGGAAAATGGAAACAACAAAACAATTTTGTTTTCAATTACAAAGGTGAAAAATTTGAATTCGTCCATTTTGCGGATGTGCCGGACAGAATGCACGCACTCTTGAATAAAACCAATGCCCTAATAGATCAGCAGCAGAAAAACAATGCAATACATCCAGCAATGATTGCTATCAACTTTCATTTGGAATATGTGACAATACATCCATTTCATGACGGAAATGGACGCACTGCCCGCTTACTAATGAATTTGCTTTTGGTGTCTTTTGATTTCCCGCCAATTATCATCAAAGAAGAAGATGAAAAAACGTATTATCGATTGTTAGCCTCAGTGCAAAGTGAGGGTGGGCCATCTGATCTGTATGGAGCGTTTATGTGTCGTCTATTGATGCGCTCTCAGCAACTTGTCTTGGACGCAATCAATGGAAAAGAAATAGAAGACTTTGCCAATTTGGACAAGAGAATAAAAATGCTGGAAGTAGAATTAAGTGAAACAGATCCAGAGTTGGAAATAAAATGGATATTATCGTTCGATGTTTTTTACAAAATATATCACAATTGGCTGCGTCAATTATCTTCAGAAATAATTATCACTATTCAGAAATTCAACAAATTTTTTATTAACTCGAAGCATAATTTATCATTTGGTAATGGATTGGGCTATACTCAATTTGTGGATGAACCCGCTGAACAATTATTAGAAAGCATATCCAGTGTAATTGAATTGGCAAAACAAGACATGATTAGAAGTGACAACTTCGAAACTTCGATCAATGGAAGGTTTGGGCTTTTTAAAATGGGCGGGCTTGAGTCATTCACTTGTGACTATAGTTTATCAGTGCAATTTGAAACTACAAAATATACTATTACAACCTCCTCATTTGTGCCAGATTCCCCAGAACACAATCGCGCAGTTATTCTAACTAGAATGCTAAATCAGCCAATGACAAAAAAAGAAATCGAACAAATAGCAAATGACTTTGGTACCAATATTCTAAACCATATAGAATATTACACCAAACAAAGAGGCCTTCGAAGCTAATAGTCCAAGAACACTATTTATATCCATGAACATTGCTATAATAACCGGATCCGCAGGACTAATAGGCAGCGAAGCCGTCACTTTTTTTGCCTCAAAGTTTGACCTTGTAGTTGGTATAGACAATAACATGCGTGCCTATTTCTTTGGCTCAGAAGCCTCCACAGACTGGAACCGTGAACAGCTCGTCCAAACGCTTTCTAACTACAAACACAGCAACACGGATATCAGAAATTATTCTGAGCTAGAGAAGATTTTTTTAGAATACAACACCGATATCAAATTGGTGATACACACAGCCGCTCAGCCAAGCCACGACTGGGCTGCCAAAGAACCCATAACGGATTTTACCATCAACGCCAATGGCACTTTAAACTTGTTGGAGCTGACTAGAATACATTGCCATGAAGCGGTTTTTATTTTCACCTCTACCAACAAAGTGTATGGCGACAATCCTAATCTATTGCCATTAATAGAGCAAGAAAAAAGATGGGAAATAGATTCAACACATCCATATTTCCAACATGGAATAGATGAGCTGATGAGCATCGACCATACTACACATTCCGTGTTTGGTGCAAGCAAAGTTGCAGCGGATGTATTGGTTCAGGAATATGGCCGATACTTCGGTATCAAATCAGGTGTTTTTAGAGGTGGTTGCCTTACAGGGCCAAACCACTCCGGAGCCAAATTGCATGGTTTTCTTTCATACCTAATGAAGTGTTGTGTGCATGAAGAGCATTACACCATTTTTGGATACAAAGGCAAACAAGTGCGCGACAATATTCATAGTCACGATTTGGTAAATATGTTTTGGCATTTCTTCCAAAATCCCCGTGCAGGCGAAGTGTATAATGCCGGTGGCGGTCGCCATAGCAATTGCTCCATGCTAGAAGCCATAGCATTATGCGAAGAGATAACAGGTAGTAAAATGAAATTTAGCTACACCGATGACAACCGTATTGGTGATCACATTTGGTACATAAGTGATATGCGCAAATTTCAATCACATTATCCAAATTGGAAATACGAATTTGGAATACAGGAAATACTCGAAGGTATTTTTAAAGCTACAAAACAACGCGCATAAGAGATGGGCGCAAAAGTGACTTTTGTAGCTAGGTACTATCCTCCCAGCCCTAATATAAATGGAGAGGCAGTTTGCGATATGGCGCAATACCTTCATGATCATTTTGGAATAGAAAGTACCATACTCTGCATGGACCGCCTGTTTGAAGGCAAGGGAGGAAGCATAAGAAACCCAATTGGCAGTGTCATTCGTATTCGCACACTATTCCAAAGCGACAACAAAATATTGCGATTCCTCACTTTTTTATATGATGGATATACCCTTGCGCGCCATGCGTTGCGGCACAAAGATGGATTGATTGTGATTACAACAAGCCCACCGTTGTTGCCTTTTTGGGCCTCGTTGCTCTTTAGCAAGAAGTTGAAATGGGTGCTATGGACTTTGGACCTTTTTCCAGAAGGGTTCGAAGCCACAGGCATTATCACCAAGTCCAATTTGCTGTACAAATGGGTGAAGAAAAAAACATATCAATTGAAACCATCAAGTTTGATATGCCTTGGACCAAAACAAGCCGAGCATGTTCAAATAGAATTTCAACAAAACATTCCCACCTCCTTGCTGCCTTGCGGTGTTTTTTTCTATCATGAAAAAAATGAAATGCCTCCATTTTGGTACGACAAGGATAAAATTATTTTGGGTTATTGTGGAAATG
>JAYSWI010000463.1:0-4011 GCA_043718125.1 Flavobacteriales bacterium | reverse complement strand
ATTTCAGTACTGACCAACTTGTGCCCGGTTTGTACACGATATCCGTTGTTTGGAACAACAATTCCATCATTCAAAAACTAATCGTTCAACCCTAACCGAGGGACAGTACCACAAACTTTTTCTTGGTGAGGACACCGTTCGCACTTACATCAGAAACATTTATTCAACGCTACAAGTGCATTCACGGAGGGATGCTTTGAATAAGGTTTTTGGGACGTAGTTGAGAGTTGTACCAAGTATTATGTACTAAGTACAATGAACAATTCTAAAGGCTTAACGCAGTCTGTTTCGCTGTCCACAGCCATAGTACTTTGTACATAAGACTTTGTAAATGGTACAATCTCCACAAACCTACTTTCATGCGATTGCTTCCTCATTTTACCAAATAGGTTATTCGCAACTGAGTAAATCTGCCAGCCTCTATTTGCAACGGTCTAGACATGTATTCATAGTTAGTCACATTAAAAACAAACAATGATGCTTGCACCTTCTTTGAAATTTCATAGCCGACAGAAAAGTCAAACAGCAAGTCACCTTTTCGATTTTCCTTTCTCCATTTGGTAATTCCGTTGTGGAGCAGGTCTTCATCCAAGGCTTCGAAAATGACATCTATATTTTCCATAAAACTATTATAGCGGCCCGTTAATGAGACATTCCATTTTTTGTACTTCCAATCCAACTGACTTCGCAACATGTGTTTTATTCTATACTTGAGCGTATAGTTTGTTGTATCGCTACTTGTGTTCAGATAGCTCAACGCTGGGTTGAGTGTGCTTGCCACTGCGCCATAAGAGCGCGATGGCTCCATTGCTTTTGGCTGGGAATAGGAGTAACTCAACATCAGATGAAAAACAGATTTATCATTTGAATAATTGGAACTCAATGTGGCTTCATAGCCATCAATTCTTGTTCTTCCTGTATTCAATGTTTTGAAGCCAAATGCTGTTCCCAAATCAGCGAATGAAACAACAGGTTTCCATTGCCCAAAATTGTACTCTATATAATTTTCAAACTGCTGCCTGAAAACAGCAGCATCAAAATCAAAATCCACGTTACCAATTTTCCATTTTTTGATGATGCCAACCTCAAACGACTCTGAACTTTCAGGTTGAAGAATTGGATTGGGATGAATGAAAAAATTTCCTGCATTTGTTTTTGTATAACGCTCGGCAATGGTGGGGAAACGAAAGCCCTGACCATAGTTAGCACGAAGGAATGTTTTTGTATTCCATTCAAAGTTTACCCCACCACGCCATACTGGTTTTGAAAAATGTTCTTCGTTGATTTTGTATTCTTCATAACGCCAACCTGCTGAAAGATTGAGTTTATCCCACAGTCTTTTTTCTGCCTGAATAAACACTGCGAAATTGGAAGTTGTGTTGTACCCCGCACTGTTTTGAGCGATATACAATCCTCCTTGTGATTGAACTTGTGTGGTGTAAAATCCGGGGATTATTTTTAAATCTGTCAACCCAATGCTATCCAATTTCAATTGTGCTGAGTAGTCAATGGTGTGGTTGTTTGTGTAGCTGTCTTGGTTGTTTTCAAAACTATTGTCTATGTGCAGCCAGCGGTATTTGAGTTGATGTTTTACCATTGGTGAAATATGATAATCAATCCAAGCATCACCCATCAAGAAAAACTGCTTGCCGGGTGTTGTTGCACCAGCATAAGATTGGTAAAGGCCAGTTGTATCGTTGTCCCAAAGAAGTGTGCTTACAGATTCTGTATAGCGACTTAACACCGCAACACCAATGGTCAGTCCTTCCACTTCTTTGAAATGATATCGGGCGGCAATGCGTGTTCGCGCACCTTTTGATGCGTCAAACTTGTCCACGGTGAATGGATTGTATTTGCTTTCGTAGCGGCCTGTTGCGGAGTCTGGCATGGGGCCATGATAGCCATCGGCTGCGCGGCCATTGAGGCTGCACACAATATCCCATTGTTTTATTTTTCTCGTATGAAAAATGTTGAAAGCATTTTCCATCAAAGTGCCGTTCCAATATTTTGCTTGCTCTGTTTGCGGGTCGCTGTAGCCACCATGCATCACATTGATGCGTGTAAAAGGTTTATCAGTAGGCCACATTGTTTGTGCATGAAGCACACCACTCAATGCTGAACTTCCATACTGCACCGATGCCGGGCCTTTTACTAATTCTACCTGACCAACAGATTCGCTGGGCATTAAACCAAATGAAGGACGCAAGGCATCGCCACTGAGTAGCGGAAGCCCATCAAGAATCACCGCGACCCGACTGCCAGCACCGTAGCTCCAGCCACTGCTGCCGCGTATTTGTATATCGCCATCTACAATAGCTACACCCGCAGTGCGCTCTATGGCTTTTTCCACAGATAAGTTTTTTCGTTGAAGCTCGTCACCAGAAATGGTGATAACAGAAACAGGCAACGATTCTCTGCGCTGCTCGTAGCGCGAGGCTGAGATGATGACGGTGTGGATGGTATCGGTGAGGAGGGAATCGGATTGGGCGATGGCTTCATCCTGAAAAAAGCAAATAATGCAAATTGCAATTCCGAAGAATCTACTTATTGAATTAGAATAATTTTTCTTTGGTTTGGAATAGTGTTTTATCATTCGATTAGGGTGCTTAACGTTCTTTTATCTTGCTACATATCATCGTAAAGTTCCTTTGCTGCTATCCCCTTTTTGTTGCCCTTCTTTATTTTATTTAACTCATCAACAGCTCCTTTAAGGCCCTCTATTATTTCTGCCTTTTCGGTTGAAATAGTTTTCGTTTTCACATAGTTCAGGCTTTTGAGAAAAGCGGTGAAAACCCCTGCCTTGCCGTCTTGTACTTCAATGATGAGTTTCATGCTATGAATTGTAGTTGAAGTTTCAAAGATATGTTTTTGGCTTTCTGAAAATAGGTTGACCAATTTGTTTATTCATATTCGATATCAGTCATCATTGGGGTCATGCTCTATTGGCTGTCCGATGGATTCTTCTTGCATTATTTCCTTCCATTCTGTGAAAACTTCGGTTAGTGCTTCATGCTGGAGTAGTCGGTTCGGCTATCTGATTTGAAAATTTCGCCACTTGGAAGAATGATGGTCTCAAATCCTATTTCCATAGTTGATGGTGGAATAAGTGTGAGCACCACAATGGTGGTATCGTCAACTTGTGATGTGTTGACCATTGCCTTCAACAAATTATCTGCATCGTGATACACCGGAGAATTCTCAAGTCTGTCACCGAAGTATCTGAAGTGTAAGCCAAACGAAAAATATTTCCGTTGTTGGTTCTTTCATGGTCAGGCACGCGCACTATTCGCATTTCAGTGGTCAAATCATTGTGCCATAATTCGACCCATCCCATCGACAGACGAGGATACAAAAGTTTCATTGTAACGAAACGTTTGTTATTTTCGCTCAGTGAATAATTTTAGCTAATGGACCGACATTTTGAAATCCTATTTTTGGACGAGGCATTTGAATTTTTAGGTGGTTTAGAACGGAAGCATTACGAAAAAATACTTTACAACATTCGTAAATCTCAAGTAGAGCATGACCCCGAACTTTTCAAAAAACTATCGGACGACATTTGGGAATTTAGAACGTTGTATCAAGGACTACAATATCGCCTACTAGCCTTTTGGGACAAGCGTTCAACAACAGACACTTTAGTTGTTGCGACACATGGGTTTATTAAAAAAAGAAGTAAAGTATCAGATAGCGAAATTCAAAAAGCGATTGCCATTAGGACAAAATATTTAGCATACAACCAAGTAAAAAGCAAGAAAAAATGAAAGCATATACTTTAGACCAAGTTCAAAACAAACTTATTGGCAAAATTGGGACACCCAAACGGGATGTATTTGAATACGAACTTCAAATGGACTTAATTGGTAAAGCCATAAAACAAACAAGGCAAGAACGACACTTGACACAAGAGGAGCTTGGGAAACTAATTGGTGTTCAAAAAGCACAAATTTCACGTCTTGAAAACAACGCAAGTAATGTAACAATGGACACTCTACTAAGAGTCTTTGCTGC
>JAYSWI010000462.1:0-12795 GCA_043718125.1 Flavobacteriales bacterium | reverse complement strand
AAAACAAGAATCAGGAGTAATACCATTTCTAATTATGAATTAGTCCGTTTTATTTTGCGCCTCACTTGCGTTCTCTCCAGAGGAGAGAAAATGGCTGGCCTACTTCATAATTAGAAATGGTATAATGGACATTTGTGTTGGTCAAACTCATTGTAACCCGCATAAATGTTAGCTTTGCGCAAATGAAAGGTTATGAATAAAAAAAGTGCTTTTTCTGTGGTAGTAAGATAGATTTCAAAATAATGACCATTAGGGAAAAAATATCTGACAAACGGTTGTCACATCGGATTTGATAAGATAAATTTCTGCGAGCTTCTGTGATATTCTGAGCGAAGAAGAGCAATGAGATGAAAGCCGCAAATTCGATAAATTTTAAACAAAAGAATGGTAGGATCGAGCTGGTAATTTTTATTCTGATAAACCTGAAACATGCAACCACCTTGTGTGACCGCAGTTCCGATTTATCCATACAATTCTTCAAGCTCTAGTTTTCTAATTCGCGCAGTGATTGACCCTCGCGTCCGTCCAAAATGTTTCATCATGTCCTTGATGTTCACCCCTTCGCAGAACATGACCGTAAGTTCTTGGTCAAGTTCGTCTGTCCAAAGCCAGTAAGCAGCTTTGTGTTTTTCTCTGATGGTGTCAACGGAATAGGCTTTTTCGTTTTCTGGCGTGCTATTTTTTTTCTGTGTAACAGGGTGTTGTTTAGTTGCGGCCTTTGCCTGTTCCTCTTTTTCTTCTTCTGTCATCATTCTCATTACATGAATTTGAGAAGAGGCCGGAAAATCACTCGGCACAAGTGTTTCAGGAATGTGAATGGAGTTTCGGGTGCGTGTAACTGCCACATATAGCAGATTTATTTCTTCGTTCAGTTTGGGCAAATAGAGCGCTTTCGTTTTGTCCTCTTTTAGTTTCTCCAATTTTTCTTCGCTGATAAAATCATTCACAAGCTGAATGGCATCATACTCCATTCCCTTGCAACGATGGACGGTAGAGAAAATCATCTCTGCTTTTTCTTTCTCATTGTTCTCCACGTGTTTTTCCTTTATCGCTTTGATGATGTTCGGAATTTCGTTGCCGTATTCTTTCACAATCTCCACCATCATTCCCAATTGAAGCTCTTCTGTTTTTTTAATGTAATCCTCCAGTTCTTCAATGTTTTTCATCGTTTTTATCATCTTGTCTTTGATCAGATAATGATTGCCGTTGTACAAATTCAGCACATCATAAAGCGAAGTTCCATCGTCAGCATAAGTGTAAGAACTGATGTTGCCTTCAAAGTAAATGTGTTTCACTTTTTTCTTTTCAGTTACATACTCAATTGCTTTCAACAACAGGCCAAGATTGGTTCGTGCAAGCACCGCTTTTGTTTTGTATTCGGTGCTATTGCCTTTTCCTATAATTGGGATTGGTTGGTAGTCGTCAATTATTTTTTTGAACTGCAAAACTCCCATTGCAAGATTTGCAATGTCCTGACTGAAACGAAAACTTGTGGAGAGATTGTAAGTTTTGAAGTCAGCTTTTTCAAGTGAGTTCACCGCATGTCGCCAACCATAAATTTGCTGATGAGTATCACCAACAATTACTTTGATTGCTTTCTGCTTGAAGAACACATCAAGCGTGGCTGGTGATGCGTCTTGGCCTTCGTCAAAAAGAATGTAGTCGTAATGAAGTGTGGGATTTGAAAGCTGAAATTTTTTGAGATAGAAATCGTGAATGATTTCTATTTCTCCTTTGTCCATCTTGCTTAGCAGCAGTCGTGTTTGACTTAATATGTAATTGTAAAAAGTGGTAACGAAGGCTTTTGCTTTGCTGTCGGAAACTGTGTCAAGGTAGTTTAGTTCTTGCACCTTTTGGGTGTCGCTGTTGCAGAAATAGGAAATGAATTTGTTGATGTGATTGGCAACAATGTATTCCGTGTGTTTCTCTCCATTGCCTTGCAAATTCAGCAGTTCAACAATTTCATTTGTCTTGTAGCCTTGCGATCTTACTTTGTAATTGGAATGAGGAACGATGTGACCAAATGCAAGCGAATGTGCTGTTTCAACCTTCACATTATTTAGTCCCTTTTCGGCAAATTTTTTTATGGCCTCCAACTTTACCGACTTGTTGAATGCAAGGTAAAGTATCTTGCTGCTTGATGGCCTTGTCCTGGCGTATTCAATTACAGTTGTTGTCTTGCCGGACCCTGCCACCGCGTTTATCTTGATGTTGCCCGTTGAGTTGATGATCTCATATTGTTCTGGTGTAAGTTCCATTTCTCTGCAAAAATATTCTGTCAGAAAATTAGGTTTTTTTGCCCGCTTATTAGACTTCCATAAGATTCAAGTTCGCGCAGTCGCCAAAGCATCACCGCCAAAGTCTAAATTTCTTTTTCTATTACAGCACCATTTTCTTTTGAAAACAACCAGAGTCCTGCAAAAGTTAAACATCCATTGAGCAACAACATTTCAAAACCAAATTGATAGTTGCCAAATAACGTGGGGCTAAGAAAACCGATGGTCCAAGCAACGCAAGGTGCAAAAAGGCATATCAAGGGTGCTGCGAAATTTTCAAGTTTTCTTTTCGTCAATATGCCAAATGCGAACAGGCCAAGCAGCGGCCCATAAGTGTAGCTGGCTATGGTTAATAGGATGCTGATGATTTGTTTATTGTCAAGCCATTTGAAGAAAACTACCATCACCAAAAAGACCAATGCAAAAACGAGATGTGTTCTTTTTCGTTTGGTAGTTTGTTGTGCTTCCGAAAGATTTTTGTTGCGCTGAATGCCCAAAAGATCGATACAAAAAGATGCAGTAAGTGCTGTGATGGCACCATCTGCTGAGGGGAACAATGCACTAATAAGCCCGACTATAAAAATGATGCTGACCACAGGTGGCAAATACTGCATAGCGATGGTTGGAAATAAATCGTCCTTCGCCACATTTATTCCTTTTGAATATGCGTAGAGGTAAAGCATTCCTCCCAAGAGCAAAAAAATGAAGTTGACAGCAACGAGGATGAAGCTGAAAGTGATCATGTTTTTTTGTGAGTCTTTCAAAGTGCGCACACTGATGTTTTTTTGCATCATCTCTTGGTCCAGCCCTGTCATGCTGATGGTGATGAATGCACCTCCAATGATGTGTTTGAGAAAAAAACCTTTGTCTTGCCAATTCAAGTTGAAGACTTGTGTGTAGCCCATTTCGCTGAGTGTGTTCCAAGCTTGTCCAAAGCCCATGTTGAGATTGTTGGTGATATAAACCACACAGACTACAAGTGCCAACAGCATAAAAAAAGTTTGAAGTGTGTCGGTCCAAACAATAGTTTTTACACCGCCTTTGTAGGTATATAAAAGAATCATCAAAAGAATAACAAGTGCAGTGGCATGAAATGACAAATCATGCCCCCAAATGAAGAGTGAAAACCCGAGCGGTTTCATCACAAATAGTTGAAGCACATTGATAACCAAATACAGCCGAAGTGTTGCGCCTAAAGTGCGAGAAACGATGAAGAGCAACGCACCGGTTTGATAGGACGCCATTCCAAAACGATGCTGCAAGTAGTGATAAATGCTGGTGAGATTGAGCTTGTAATAAAGCGGCAACAGCACAAAAGCCACCACAAAATAACCAATGAAATAACCAAGAACGACTTGGAAATAAAAAAAATGTTCAGGCCCAACTGTGCCCGGGACAGAAATAAAAGTGACCCCGCTCAATGAAGTTCCGACCATACCAAACGCCACCAAAAACCAAGGGGCTGAACGACCAGCGCGGAAATAGGAGTCGTTGGTTGCCTTGCGCGAGGTGTACCAAGAAATAACCAATAACAATCCGAAATAAGCCAAAAGAATAAAAACAATCGTGCCTTGTAACATGTGTACAAATCAATCGAAGTGCGGGGCAAAATGAAGCACTACGCTTTGTTTTCTTTCAACAACATCTATTTTGAAACCGGAAGAGAAAAATCTTTATCGCGAAGTATGCTATTACAAAACAAATCGTTGCAACTGCCTACTGCCATTTGTTGTCAAAGATTGAAACCCGCATTTTTACCACATGAAAAAAATAGTTTTCCTTCCCATTTTGTTTTGTTCTTCATTCGTTGTTGGACAAGAATTGTTGCTCAATTCCATAAGAACAATACGCAGCGAATTTCAAATGACAACAGATCGCGAAGTGGTTATCTGGTCGGAAGATTTTGCAAATGGAATTGATAATGCCTGGACCAACACAGAGGCTGGAGGAATAGCACAATGGGAATATCGTGGGCCACTCACTATTCCAAATAACGAGATAGGATCTCGTGGACTTTGCACTGAACAAGCCGCTCCGGGCAATGTGATTGAAAGCCCTACGGCATCCAACGGATTTGTAATCTTCGATAGCAATTGGTGGGACAATCCGGATCAGCCATGCACACTGGCCAATTTTGGAACTGGCCCAGCCCCAGGCCCACACCTAGCAATACTCACCTCTCCCGCTATTGACCTTTCAGCGCATCCCGATATTGCATTGCGCTTTAACCAATATTTGAGAAACTACAATGCCATGATGCGGGTGGAGGCAAGCGCAGATGGAGTGAGTTGGACAACAGTTTTTGACAACAGTTCCACACCACTCGATTCAGAAAACAACATGTCCGTTCTGGTGCCAATATCAGCTATTGTGGGCGGTCAACCCAATGCCAAAATCAGGTTTGTTTTTGATGGCAATTACTACTTCTGGCAACTGGACGATGTGTGCGTGGTAGAAATACTTCCCAATGATTTGGCCTCGCGCCTCACCACCTTTGGCGACTTTGATTTTAACGACCCATCGCACCCCACAGGCTTCGAGCTGATGCCCTATACCAAGTATCCCGATGAAATGGCTCCGCTGCTAAAATTCTCAACCCAATGCGACAACATTGGAAGCAATCCTCAAAGCAATTGCCGCCTCAATGTGGAAGTAAAAAACTTACAATCCTCCACCATCATTCACACCGCACAAAGTGATGAGGGTTTTACACTACAACCCGGAGCAACACTGGAACTGCGGGCCAGCGATTATCAGATGCCGGCTACACAAGCAAACTATCATATCCATTACGCCATTTCAGAAAATGAAACGGATCAAAACCCGCAAAACAATATGGACACTTTGGGATTTCAGATTACCGATTGCACCTACGCGCGCGACTTCAATTTTACCAACGCATATTTCCTACCCGGCCCTGATTTGTCGCTATTGGACTTCGAGGTGGGCAATGTTTTTTTGGTAGAAGCTGCCAATCAATCCTGCTATTCCATCAGTGTGGCCATTGCTGCGGGCACAAGTCTTCCTACCAGTATTTACGCAAGGCTTTATGCCTTCGATGCCCAAGAGTCTATAGCCGCCACGTTGGTGGGCACAACATCCTCTCTGAACATAACGGCAGAAATGTTTAACTCCTTTGGCCAAGGCAATTTCGTACATCTGCTGTTCGATTCTCCAATTCCGGTGAACAACAACGAGACATACTTGGCGGTAATCGGCAGCCCCGATGGTGCAGAAAATGTCTTTGTCGCATTCAGCGGAGGCTCAGCCGAAAACACATCATGGGTGCGCTTTCTTCCAGATCAATGGTACTATCTGAATGCGACTCCAATGGTTCGAATGAACTTTGGAACCAATATTTCAGTGGATGAAAACGCCATAAAAGAAGATGCGTTTTCGGTTTTTCCTAATCCCGCTTCCAGCCATCTCAACTTGGATCTTAAACCATTTCTGAACCAAAGTGTTACCATCCGAATCACTGACCAAACAGGGAACATTGTATTCGAACAGAACATAAATAAAGTGAGTGTGGACAATGAAAATTTAAGTGTGCAAGCATTGGCACAAGGAATCTATTTCATTCAGCTCAAAAATGAAAACAGCATGATGATGAGCAAATTCATGAAGATGTAAGACGCTATTTGCTTCCATTTCATTCTCTGAGTTCCTCATTTTTGCCTTTGCAAAAATCTCATGAGTATCAAATCAACATTCAGTAAACAGTACGCAAAACTAATTGCGCATAAACTGAAACGCGATGGATCAAATGCTGTTGAAATACAACAAAGTGTTTTCCTTTCTCTGTTAAAACAAGCCGAAAAAACCACTTTTGGAATAGAGCATCACTTCGCACAAATCAAAACGCAAGATCAATTTTCACTGGCAATAAAAACTAGAGACTACGAAGATTTTGTCCCATACATCCAACGAATAAAACAAGGCGAGAAAAATGTTTTGTGGCCCGGATTGCCAATGTATTTCTGCAAAACAAGTGGCACGACCAGCGGCACTAAATACATTCCTCTCACCAAAGAATCGATGCCCAACCACATTGGCTCTGCAAAAAATGCTCTGCTCAGTTATATCGCAGAAACAGGCAATGCAAATTTCATAAACGGTAAAATGATTTTTTTACAAGGCTCTCCGAAGTTGGAGAAACTTGAAAGCGGAATACCGTATGGAAGACTCTCCGGCATTGTGGCCAATCATGTTCCAAAATATTTGCAGAAAAATAGAATGCCTTCTTATGACACAAATTGTATTGAAGATTGGGAAACGAAAGTGAACGCCATTGCATCGGAAACAAGGAATCAAAACATGTCGCTCATCAGCGGTATTCCAAGTTGGGTGCAGATGTATTTCGAAATTCTTTTGAAGCAAACAGGCAAACAAACCATCAAGGAAATTTTTCCACATTTCAATCTATTTGTTTATGGAGGAATCAACTTTGAACCTTACCGCAAAAATTTTGAAAGCCTTATTGGCAGTAGTATTCCAACAATAGAATTGTATCCTGCAAGCGAAGGTTTTATTGCATTTCAAGACGTACAAGAATCTGAAGGAATGTTGCTGAATGTCAACTCCGGCATCTACTTCGAATTCATTGCAGCAGATGATTATTTCAAAGCAAACCCAAAACGCAACTCACTTGCCGATGTGCAACTGAACGTGAATTACGCAATCATTATCAGCAGCAACGCAGGGCTTTGGGCATACAGCCTGGGCGACACCGTGAAGTTTGTATCGCTTGATCCGCCTCGCATAAAAGTGACGGGAAGAATAAAACACTTCACCAGTGCATTTGGAGAGCACGTGATTGGGGAAGAAGTGGACAAAGCAATGAGTGAAGTTTGCAAATGCCTCAATGTGACCGTCACCGAATTTCATCTTGCGCCCAAGGTTTATCCAAGCGATGGATTGCCCTATCACGAATGGTTTGTAGAAACCGATGCGAAAGGATTTGATAAAAACAAATTCGCACAATTGATAGATGATGAAATGCAAAAACAAAATATTTATTACTTCGATTTGATAAAGGGCGGTGTGCTAAAACCTGCAGTGGTGTCGTTGGTGAAAAAAGGTGCATTCAACGATTACATGAAATCAGTGGGCAAGTTGGGTGGTCAGAATAAAATTCCAAGACTGGCCAATGACAGGATAATTGCAGACAAACTCGCACAGCATAAAGTAGAATATTGAATTTGCATAATCAACAATATTTCAATTGGCGTGTGCTCTATTTCTGCACATTCATCATTGCTTTGGATCTTGGTGTATTGGCACAAATAGAAATAAATCCAAAGCAACTTTCATTCGGAACTACAACACCACAAACGCAATGGGTGGTGGACATTATCATCCAAAACAAATCAGACAAAAAAGATTTTTTATTGCGCGATACCTTTTCGCACGAGTACGAGACTTTGTATTCTTCCAAAACAATTCAACCGGATAGCAACTGCGTGGTTCGTATAAAATTCAAACCTCGAAGCAAAGGAAATTTCAACGAAAAAATCGAACTCCATTTTGCTTCAATGACAGTTCCTATTATTCTACCTGTAAGTGCCGATGTTCAATACCTCAATCCGCAAGACAACTTGGCTTGTCCTAATTTTTCGCAACAAGTAGCCGAATGTTGTGCAGAAAATATTTGCTCCTTCGAAGTGATAGACATTGAAACCAAACAACCTATCCACCAAGCCACAGTGGCTTTAAACGAAAGAGGAATACAACAACTTAAAATGCAAACAAATGATGAGGGAAAAACTTCTCGAAATATTCCAATAGGATATTATGAGATGACCGCGAGCCATAAAAATTATTTGCCCAAAAGCACGGAGAGTTATGTGAACAATAAAAATTCATACTTCATATTTGAATTACAACAAGTGAAGAATGAGTTGATCGAAGAAAGGCCGGAAATTGTGGAGGAAATAGTTGTTGGCGGTTTGCCTGATGCCATTTCTCCTGAGCAAAACACCAACGCCATTCTACCCGAAAATTTATACAAACCCAACAACATTATTTTCTTGCTGGACGCCAGCAGCAGTATGAAGATAAATGACAGATTGCGCCTGATGAAAGAGGCGGTGAGTGAGCTGGTGCAGGTGCTTCGGCCATCGGACAAAATCACGCTGATCAGTTATGCAGATGAATCGAAAACTCTACTTGCAACCTCATCAGGTGATGATAAAAATAACATTCTCCAAATAGTGAATAGTATGACTGCAAATGGCAATACTGCTGGAGCCAAGGGTTTCAAAAGTGCTTACACTATTCTTCAAAAAGAATTCATTGCCAATGGCAACAATCAATTGATTGTGATGACAGACGGAGCCTTCCAACCCGATGATCAAAACCTGATAGATAAATTGGTGAAGCGAGCAGCACGCAAAAAAATAATCACTAGCATAGTTGGAGTGGATGCAAATTTTTATGCCGCAGAAAATTTGATGCAAGTGAGTGCTTATGGCAATGGCACTTTTATTTTAATTGATGACGATGCAGATTTGCAGCTGCTAATAATGGAAATAAAAAAACAATCTGTTAAGTGAATAGCGCCCCATATCTCATAGGAATAGCCGGTGGCAGCGGTTCGGGAAAGACAACTTTTTTGCGCGAGTTAATGGGCCATTTTTCGCCCAAACAAGTTGCGCTTGTGTCGCAAGACAATTATTACAACTCGAAAGAAGAGCAACAGGCGGATGAAAATGGCGTCCTCAATTTTGATATGCCCACTTCTATCAACCGCGAAAATTTCGCAAGCGATATGGAGAAACTCGCCAGCGGAAAATCGTTAGAGTTGCTGGAATACAACTTCAACAATCCAGCGTGGGAGCCGGAGAAAGTGATTGTGAATGCCGCACCCATCATCATCATGGAGGGCTTGTTTGTATTTCATTATGAAGAAATAAGAAACCGCTTGAACTACAAAGTATATCTGGATGCACACCATGATGAACGACTAAGGCGCAGAATATATCGCGACCATAAAGAACGCGGCTATCCAGAGCATGAGGTGCGCTACCAATGGCAAAATCATGTGCGACCTGCCGAGGAGCTGTACCTCGATCCGTACATTGCCACATGCGATTTGGTGGTGGACAACAATGCAAATTTTAAGGACGGACTAGAACTTTTGGTGAAAAAAATTCAAACCCTTTTGGCTCCACAATGAAATATAAAAAATGGATGCAAGCGGTTCTGAACTGGAGAGGTATTGCCATCCTCATTTCGTTTCTCAAAGAAATAAAACTACCGGGCTTTCAAGGCTTATCACTTTGGTATGTGATGAAATTTTTTATGGAAGCTGTGATGAAGGGCCAATTGGCCACACGCGCTTCGGCTATTTCATTTCGATTGTTTCTTGCATTTTTTCCGGGCATCATCATGTTGCTCACCCTCATTCCGTATATCCCACTCGATAATTTTCAAGAGAACTTATTTTCAAGCATCGAGGGGTTTTTTCCGGGCGACACCTTTTCTCTTTTTGAAAGCACACTCACAGACCTCGTTACCAACAAACACAGTGGCCTATTGAGTCTTGGTTTTATTCTAGTTATTTATTATGCCAGCAATAGCATCAACGCCATTCTCATTGGTTTCAACAGCAGCTATCACCTAGAGGAAAAGGGCAATATGTGGGTGATGCGCATCGCTAGCATTTTGCTCATTTTTATTCTCGGATTACTAATGACGATTGCCGTCATCGTTATCATGTTTAGCGGAGTAGCGTTCAATTATTTGCACGAGTTAGGCATCATTGGCGACCGAGGCTACATTCCGCTACTCAACTTCGCGAAGTGGGTTATATCGGTGTTTCTCATGTACAGCATCATCAGCACGCTATACAACGTAGGTGTGGGCAAACGCAGGCGCAAATGGCGTTACTTCAACGTAGGAGCAACTTTCGCCACCATTTTTTTTGTGCTAACTTCTGTTTGCTTCGCATACTTTGTAAACAACTTTGCTTCTTACAACAAATTATACGGATCGCTTGGAACACTTTTGGTTTTGTTGATTTGGCTAAATTTTAATTGTATGATTGTACTCATGGGTTTTGAACTCAACATGAGTATTCGAAAAGCAAAAAAAAGTGTTCCAAAACCTATCATTGCAATTCCACCCATTAAAAACACCATAAAATGACAAAACAAATTTTACTTTTTCTTGTCCTAGCCATCAGTACCAACTTTGCCACATCACAAAGCATATTGGGCAAGTGGAAAACCATTGATGACGAAACAGGAAAAACAAAAAGCATTGTAGAAATCTATGAGCAAAACGGGATGATCTATGGCAAAGTAATTCAACTATTCCGAGGGCCTGAAGAAGAGCAAAATCCCATTTGTGACGAATGTGATGATGATAGAAAAGACCAAAAAGTGATTGGGATGACTGTGATTCGCGACATGAAATTGGAGGGTGGTTATTACAAAGGAGGAACTATTTGTGATCCTAAAAATGGCAAAGTATATCGCTGCGAATGTTGGCTAAGTGCAACCGACAATAACAAATTAGAACTTCGTGGCTACTGGGGATTTTTTTTCAGAACCCAAAATTGGGTGCGTGTTTGAAACCGCTTTTTGTTTTCTGAACATAAATTTTATCTGGGTCTTTCCATCTTCTGATTGCAATTGGATCATGTCTCCTGCCTATTATTCGTTTAGCTATTACGGCTTGAACCCGCGAGCCAAAGCACGTGGTTAAGTCATTGGCATTTTGTTTTTTGACACCCTTCGCCTCTATGCGAAAGGCTCAAATGCTATGGGTATTGTTTGTTTTGTCTCAATTCTGACGTCTCAAATCTCAAGTCTGATATCTTTCCCAAACACCGCCAATCCTACAAACTTAAAAATATTTCATTTTTTTTTATGGAATCAAAGATGGTTGTGTATCATTACATATTGTAAGGATACAAATGTCAAGCGCGACATTCTTTACAAAAAGCATTTTTAGTGGTTTGTCTTCGGTGAAAGTATGCAAATTTTCAGTAAGGATGACAAGTCAGAAAGATGCACCCTGTTCGCACAGGGTGTGTCTTCTCTGGTTGTCGAAATTCTTACGGGCTATGCATACGCCTTCACCGAATTCAATTCCAGCAGAGGCACACCCTGTGTAATCAGAAAAGAAAGATGAATGTGTAAACACCCAGTGTACCTCCGCGAGTATGTAGCGGAAATTTATTTTAATTTTTAATAATTCATACCATGTTTAAACTATTTAACACCGAACGAGATGCCAAGTGCATTGTCGTTCAAAATGAAAACCAATTTGATTGTGCTACCACAAAACAAATGCTTCGACCGAAACTTGTTTTGAAATTCTGTTTGATGTTTGTTTTTAGTTTGTCTCTTTTATCGATGTCTGCTCAAACTTCATTTTTTGTGCCCGTTATTCCGTGTGCGCCCGGCCAAGGGCCATTGGGACAATGGATTTGGGTGACTACATCAGGAGGTCAAAGTCCATACACCTACACTATCGATTCAGGTCAGTTGTTCAATTACACCGATATGTTGTTCAGCGGTATTGCATCTGGCTCATACATTATTACCACAACCGATGCAAACAATGTAGCTGTCAATCAGAACTATACTATGCCCGCTGCCAGCCAGCCTATTGCGCTCACAGCAAACATAACCGTTGCGCCCACTTGCCAAAACAATACGGCCACTGCCTGCGCCAATGCCACAGGTGGCAATGGTGGCACATTCAGTTACACTTGGTTTTTGAATGGAAATATTGTATCGGGAAGTGCCTGCCCTACCAATCTTGTTCCGGGTGTTTATACCATTATAGTTCAGGAAAATGGTTGTCATTGCACTACAAGTACTACCCTCACCATTGCACCGTCATCACTCACATTCACTGCCACGCCCACTCACAGCGACTGCACAACAGCACCTTTTTGCAACGGTTCTATTGCACTCAATATAATGGGCACACAACCATACTCCATTACTTGGACGGGCAATGGCGCAGCGAATAATGTGAACACCAACAATTTTATTATTCCATTGCTTTGTCCTGGCAACTACAATGTTGTTGTTACCGATGCCAATGGCTGCACCAATTCGCAACTTGTTATTATCAATTTGAATGTGGCGGATGTAACTGCTGGTGGTGTCGGGTTTGCGAGCAACAACATCAATGGCAATGTAGCTTGGATACCGGCCAACTTTCAAGGCCAAACCACCATTGTAGTGGATGCAAATGTGACCGTGACTTCCACCGGTATTCTCAATATTACAGGTTTGACTGTGCTTGTAACACCCGGGCATTATATAAGGGTATTAGGTGGTGGTCAACTCATTGCGAACCTCACCAATTTTGATGCTATATGTGGCGTGACATGGCAAGGTTTGCAAGGCTTGGGTGCAACTACAATGTGCGATACACAAGCACAAAGAGCCGAAGTACACTTGACCAATTGTTCTATTTCACATGCGAACATTGGTTTTGCAAATAATGTCTTTAACAATTTTGCATCTGGTGGAATGATTACAGCTACAAATACGAC
>JAYSWI010000461.1:0-4014 GCA_043718125.1 Flavobacteriales bacterium | reverse complement strand
TCATGGAAACCAACACACTCCGTGCATTTGTCCGAAACGATGTAATAAACATCCATACTTCCAGGTTCTTGATTGGCGTCCGAGTCCACTTCATCTGTTCTTTTCAGCGGTACAATGATGCCTTTAAGTCCAGTTCCTTCGGAGTATTTCCACTCGGCTCCGCCTTCGTAAATAGCATTGTTGGGGCACTCCGGTTCGCAAGCGCCACAGTTGATGCATTCATCTGTTATCATTATTGCCATAGCAAATATTCTGGTCTAAATAAATTTGAGCGCGAAAATAATTGGCACGAATGAATTTAGAACAGAGAACACAAGCGTTTATTCAACTTGGAAAAACGTTGACAGCATTAAATCAATCACAAGATTGGCAAGGTTTCAAATCGGGCCTCACCCTTGAAGAATTTACCGATATACAAAAAATAATTGACGACCACAAACACACCAATGGCTGGTTTACACGCGCTCAAATTGTTGCGGCAATCAAGGCTTGGGGCATTTTACTTTCCGAAGAAAATATAAACAAATGGATTGCACAGTATGACTTGAAAGCACCTGAAAAAAGAACCATTGCAATCATCTGTGCTGGCAATATTCCGCTTGTTGGTTTTCATGACGTGCTTAGTGTTTTGATAAGTGGACATAGAGCATTAGTGAAGCTTTCTTCATCGGACAACCAACTTATTCCTGCCATACTAAAAATTCTTACCAAACTGGAACCTGCTTTTGAAAAGCAATATGAAATAGCACCAGAAAAATTAGTTGGCTATGATGCCGTAATTGCAACTGGCAGCAACAACTCTTCACGCTATTTCAAATATTATTTTAAGCATGTGCCATGTATTATTCGTAAAAGCAGGACCAGCGTTGCAGTAGTTACCGGCAATGAAAGTGATGAAGAATTGACCGCTTTGGGCAATGATGTGTTTGACTATTTTGGCTTAGGATGCCGCAGTGTTTCAAAGTTATTTCTGCCTGAAAACTTTCAAATGGACAAATTCTTCAATGCAATTTTTCATTTTAGCGATGTAGTCAATCACAACAAATACGCAAATAATTACGATTACAATAAAGCAGTGTGGCTGCTCAATCAGGACGATTTGCTCGACAACGGATTTATATTACTCAAACAGGATGAGCGTCTTGCTTCGCCAACAGCTAGTCTTTTCTATTCCTATTACAAAACTGAAAAGGACGTAGAAGCAACCATAAACAAACACAAGGACGAAATACAATGTGTAGTAGGCACTGCACATATCCCTTTTGGAATGTCGCAAAGTCCGCAGCTCTGGGATTATGCAGATGATGTGGACACCTTGCAGTTTATTTCCACCTTGCCCTAGCCGTTCGTCATTTTGCTGTAACAGAGATGGAAGTAATGGAAGATTTTTGCCGAGAATGATTGGAACGAAATCAATATTGAACATACCACCACAGATACATTTGCGCCTTATGAAAAAAACAAAAATCAAATTTTTCGTTTCAATTTGTATTGCAATTTGCAGCATTGTTTTGTCATCATGCGAAACAGAAATTGAATTGAATGCCCCATACAAAAGCACCACCGTCATTTTTGGATTGTTGGATGCTGATGCCAACAGTGACGGTCTAAACAACGCACTCGACACACAATGGATAAAAATAAATCGCACCTTTTTAGGATCAGGAAATAATTTGGATTATGCCCTCATTCGCGACAGTTCGGAATACAAAGAAGAAGATTTTGTTTCCAAAAAAGTGCAGCGGTACTTAGACGGAGAATTGCAAGAAGAATGGAATTTGACTGCAACCACTGTTACCAACAAAAGTGTGAATGGAATTTTTTACAGCCCTGCACAAACGCTTTATTACTTCACGCCACCTGAGGGTGGATTGCCTCAAACTTCTACTTATAAACTGATGCTTGATTTTGCAAATAAAGAAGATGTGAGTGCGCAAACAAATATCATCAACTCTGATGATTTCTATTTTGAACAACCACAAGTAGGCTTTACGTTTAGCATGGCCAGTTTGTCTGGTACTAAATTGACTTATCCATCGCCAACATTAAAATGGAGAGGAGCATTAAACGCCACTAGTTATGATGCTGTTCTTCGTTTTCATTTTAAAGAATATTTATACGACAACCCTGAGCAATCAGGCACTCCCATTATCACCAATCAGTTTGTCGATTTCAATATAGGCACCTACAAAGTTGGGAATGAAAATGAAGGCGGCCAATTCGTTATTGATTTTAGCGGTAGGGCTTTCTTTTCACTATTGGAAAATACATTGGTAGCAAGTCCCAATATCAAGCGCGTAATTGGGGACGTAGAGAATGGCGTAACAAAATGTTTTGATATTATAATGAGCATGGGCAATGAAGAATTAAATACTTACATTGAAGTAAATTCTCCAGTGTCAGGCATTGTGCAAGAACGTCCTTCATATAGCAATGTTTCCAATGGAATTGGTCTATTCGCGTCACGCGCAGTAGCAAAAAATTTGAATCTTCGAATGATGGCAGGCTCCGAATCAAATCCGGTTGTCGGCAATTTACACGGCTTGTGTGGCCCATTTGAAGGCTCGCATTGCATAGGGCTTAATTTCTGCGATCCCAATCCAACATCAGATTACAGTTGTGATTGAGAATTTGGTCAATATCATTTGGTTCATGCCATCATTAGAATTTTAACTATTGTGTCATTTTTTTTGCTTTGACCAATGTCAATTTGATGGATTTCAAAGTAGAATTAATCAACACAAGTCCGTTTAAAATCCCTCTTCTGTCTGCAACCTATAGTGCTTAAGAAATCATCGTACGTTCGCCCGCGAAAATGTTGATAGACACCCACAGCCATATTTATTTACCACAATTTGATGCTGACCGCCAAGCTATGCTGCATAGGGCTTTGGAAGCTGATGTGCAAAAAATATTTCTACCAAATATTAATATAGAAAGCATAGCTCCATTGCACGCATTGTGCGATGCGTATCCCACTTTATGCTATCCCATGTTGGGTCTTCACCCGTGCGATGTGAAGGAGAATTTTATTGAAATTCTTCAGCAAATGAGTTCATTATTTGATAAAAGAAGATACATAGCCGTTGGAGAAATAGGCATCGATCTCTATTGGGATAAAACCTCTTTGGATATTCAAGTGGAGGCATTTAAACAACAAGTTATTTGGGCCAAAGAGCGCCATTTACCCATCGTCATTCATGCCCGCGATTCGTTCAATGAAATATTTGAAGTGATGGATTCGCTCAATGATGACAGGTTGTTTGGCGTGTTCCATTGTTTCACCGGCAATATGGAACAGGCCAAAAAAATAATAAACTATGGCGGATTTATGATGGGCATAGGTGGCGTAATCACCTATCCCAAAAGTGGTCTTGAGGCGGTAGTGAAAGAGATTCCCATGGAATATTTAATACTGGAAACAGATGCTCCATATTTAACCCCCGTGCCACACAGAGGAAAGCGAAACGAAAGTGCCTACGTGAAAATAATTGCAGAAAAAATGGCTGCTTGTAAAGGTCTTTCTTTGGAGGAAGTGAGCGCAGCAACAACCAACAATGCGCATAAAGTTTTTAAGTTTTAAATGAAATCATTGGCCCTTTTTATTCTTTCAAATTGCACCAAGTAGCGTTTTTTAAAATGAGCGAATCCATACTAATAATATACACTGGGGGCACCATCGGAATGATGGAAGATTACGACACTGGAAGCCTCGTTCCTTTTGACTTTAAGCACCTGCAAGACCATGTGCCGGAGTTGCGGAGATTTCAATGTAAAATTGATTCCGTATCCTTTTCAAAACCTATCGACTCTTCCGATATCACCATAGCATCGTGGCAGCAAATAGCCCAATTTATTGAAATCAATTTTGAACATTACGATGGCTTTGTGGTGCTGCATGGCACAGACACCATGGCATACAGCGCATCTGCTTTGAGTTTTATGTTAGAAAATTTGAGCAAGCCTGTGATCTTTACAGGTTCCCAATTGCCCATTGGCCAAGTGCGAACAGAC
>JAYSWI010000047.1:0-2766 GCA_043718125.1 Flavobacteriales bacterium | reverse complement strand
ACCCAATATTTACAACATCAGACATCAATTTGAAAACATCCAAAAAAGTAGTTTTCCCAGTAGCATTCGCTCCAATCAAAACATGAAAATTTTCTAACGGCCTCGAAATAAACCGTAAACTTCGATAGTTTTTAACTTCAATAAGACTTATCATTTCAATCAAAATACAAGTTAAACTTGCCCGCCAAATGTAAACCCGCTATAATTTCTATTTCGTTTTCCACTCAATCCCCAACTCCTCCAATTGCACTTTCGCTATTTCGCTTGGAGCATCTATCATCACATCGCGCCCACTGTTGTTTTTTGGAAATGCTATAAAATCCCGAATGCCTTCCTGACCGCCAAAGAGCGAACACAAGCGATCAAAACCAAACGCAATTCCGCCATGTGGAGGTGCGCCATATTCAAATGCATTGAGCAAAAATCCAAATTGAGCTTGCGCCTCCTCCTCAGTGAATCCGAGAAGTTTAAACATGCGTGATTGCACCGTTCTGTCGTGAATTCTGATTGAACCACCACCTACTTCAACACCATTTATTACGAAGTCATAAGCATTTGCATTTACACTTCCTGGATCGCTATCCAGCAATTTGATGTGTTCTGGTTTTGGTGAAGTAAAAGGATGGTGCATTGCGTGCCAGCGATTTGTATCTTCATTCCACTCAAGCAATGGGAAATCTAAAACCCACAGTGGCTTAAAGTCATCCGCTTGCCGAAGCCCCAAGCGCGCACCCATTAGCAAACGAAGCTCACTCATTTGTTTGCGTGTTGCATTCAAATCACCACTCAATATCAAAATCAAATCACCCGCTTTAGCACCACATTTTTCAGCTATTGCTTTCCAATCATCAGGTGTGTAAAATTTGTCAACAGATGATTTGAAGGTACTGTCATCATTGCACAAACAATAAACTAAACCCTTGGCTCCAATCTGTGGTCTTTTTACCCATTCTGTCAATTCATCTAATTGCTTTCTGGTATAGTTTGCATAGCCATTGGCTACTATTCCAATAATAGTTTCAGCTGTGTCAAATATGGCAAAACCTTTTCCTTTCATTACATCGCTTAAATATTGAAACCTCATATCAAAACGAATATCTGGTTTGTCATTTCCATAATCATTCATCGCATCAGAATACAACATTCTTGGAACAGAATCAATTTCAATATTCTTTACTGTTTTGAAAAGATGGCGCACCATTGCTTCAAAAGTGTTGAGGATATCTTCTTGCTCTACGAAAGCCATTTCACAATCTATTTGAGTAAACTCCGGTTGGCGATCAGCACGCAAATCCTCATCGCGGAAGCAGCGTACTATTTGATAATACCTGTCATAACCCGCCACCATCAATATCTGTTTGAATGTTTGTGGTGATTGTGGCAGCGCATAAAATTGCCCAGGATTCATACGGCTTGGCACCACAAAATCACGCGCACCTTCGGGTGTACTTTTTATCAAATATGGAGTTTCTATTTCTAAGAAAGAACGCGAGTCCAAAAATTTTCTTGCCTCAATGCTCATGCGATGTCGTAACTCTAAGTTTTGTCGCAATGGGTTTCTGCGCAAGTCTAAATAACGCCATTGCATACGCAAATCATCGCCACCATCGCTTTCATCTTCTATTGTAAAAGGAGGGGTTTTCGATGCGTTGAGAATTTCAATTTTTTCCACCCATACTTCAATGTCACCAGTAGGAATATTAGGATTTTTAGAAAAACGATCCACCACCTTTCCAGTCACCTTTACCACAAATTCGCGACCCAAGGAGCGTGCTGTAGTCAATACGTTTTCAGCACTTTTTCCTTCTTCCATGAATAGCTGCGTGATGCCATATCGATCGCGCAAGTCTATCCAAAGCAACGTGCCTTTGTCGCGTGTGCGCTGCACCCAGCCGCTAAGTGTTACTGATTGTCCAATTTGTGCTGAGCGGAGTTCACCGCAGTGGTGTGTTCTGTGCATTGCTTTTTTATTCTCAAATATGAGCGAGCGAAAATAATTAGGCGCATTCACCCTCATTGATCCATTGTTGTTGATATGAGCAAATAATCGGTGAAAAAATGAAAGAATATTTTCATGCTCCACATTGAGCCACCCAATACATTCGCCCCACTTTTTTTAAAATCTTAAAAAACAAACCCATTATGAAAAAAATGATTTTCGCAGTAGCCTCAATCGCTACAGCATTCACTTTCGGTTCGTGCGGCTCTGCCGGCTGGACTGAAGACACAAAAAAATCCGCTAAAAGCCTTTGCGAATTTGGCGAAAAAATGAGCTATGATGACGCAGACGCTACGGCCATTTGCGATTGCTACATTGAAAGTCTGGTAAAGAAATTTCCTAAAGCAGAATACACTCCTGAACAAGGAACTGCCGAAATGGAAGCATGCCAAAAAGGATTTGAATCAACTACAGACAAGAAGTTGAAGCAGCAACTTGAGGAATCCATGTCAACTGACATGAGTGGCGCAGAAGGCGCATTAGAAGACGCTGTAGAAGGCGCGGTTGAAGATGTAAAAGAAGCTGCAAAGCATTAAGTCATTTCACCGACCAAATCAAAATGCACCCGTGTTGACCAGATCATCACGGGTTTTTTTTATGCTAAATATTTTGAGCCAATTGCATTTAATAAAATTCAAATTCAATATTGTTTTCATGTGATAAAACAATCTGATTCTTTCGGAGTTTACAAGTTGTAAATAGGTTACAACTCGACATTATTGCTTAGCCGAAAAATAATGCAATGGACATACTAAATTTTTCAAATG
>JAYSWI010000460.1:0-4027 GCA_043718125.1 Flavobacteriales bacterium | reverse complement strand
CAATCCTTTCCAGCCGAACACAAACTCCACAAAAACGGTTCCTGCCAATAGCGAGGCAAACCAACCACTCACCGCAGTAATAACAGGATTCAAAGCATTGCGCATGGCATGCTTGAACACGACTTGAAATTCTGACAATCCTTTAGCCCTAGCGGTTCTGATAAAGTCCTGTTGCAGGATGTCCAAAAGGGAACTGCGCGTGAGTTGCACTATGACGGAAAGTGGCCGAATCATGAGTGTCACTATGGGCAAAATCATATTTTGCAAATTGAGGTATTCACCTTTCCAAACGTCCACATCATAAAGGCTGCCCGTCATATTTAAACCTGTGCCGGGAAGATGCAAAACAAATTTATTGATATGAAATGGCACAGGCATTACAAGACAAACAATCCAAAATAAAACTAGGAAGACTGCTATATTTTTAAGTGATTTTGTGGATTTATTTTTCCTCTTTAGGTAATGGTTAAAGAGCAAAAACATCATCAATAATACTATTGGAAAAAGCGGCAGGCTAATTTCTTCACGCCACAGAATTGAGCCAATCCATGCCACCAAGATGGCCATAAAAAAAGATGGGCCTGACATGCCAAGTGCTGAAATGAGAAGTAATGCACGGTCGAAAAAAGTGTCCTTTTTAAGGGCTGCTATGGTGCCCATTACTAGCCCAATGAGGAGTGCAAAAAGGATAGAAACAACGGCAAGGACAATGGTGCCGGGTATAACTTCTGAGAGTATCTCGCTTACATTTTTATCGGTCAAAAAGGATCTAGACAAATAGGGTGTTTTCAGCACAGCAACGCGATTGTTGTCGATGCTAGAAAGTTTTAGGCAATTATATTTTTTGTCGTCCAAAAAAATTCGCGAATCGATCTGAGTTGGGTTATGAATTGAAATTGGAGACAGGTCGTTGAGATAGAGCAAAAATCTTTGACCAATTGGAAGATCGAGGTTTAATTTTTTCTGCATGTTTTCCACCGTTGTTTGCGAGGCATTTTCGCCAACCAAATTGCGAACAGGGTCTCCGGGAGCGAGGTTGAACAGAAAAAAAACAATGGTGACAACGCCAATCAGAACTAGCCCTCCGTAAAATATTTTATTGATTAGAAATCTGATCATTGAAGTCGTCAAATCAAATTGAATTAATCTTTAGCGACACGTTTAAAAGAATCAGTTTTCAACCTTCGAATACTTGCTGTTTGAGTCCACAAAAAAAGGCCATCATTGCTGATGACCTTTTGTTAGTTAGTAAATATTTTGCTTATGGCAACTCTATTGTAACAGACACTTCCGTTGTTTCTTCCTCTTCTATCTTGATGATGCCTGTTCCTTCAAAGTTTCCTTTTGAAGCTTCAATGTCCAACACTGCAAAACCAGCCTGACCTTTTTTGTAAAACTCACTGAAATCAAAAGTGACTTTACCCGTGCCGTTGGTTACTTGAGTGGTATCAAAACGAAGTGCATTTAAAGGAGCTGGAATTGTGGAAGACACTGAAAACAAACGAACAGTAGCACCCGGAATTGGTTCTCCATCATCGTTTACTATCAAAACAGTAGCGATGGTTTGTTTGTCTTTTTTACAGCCATTGACAACAAAAGAGGTCAACACTAGGAGCAACACTGCAAAAAGATAAGTGTATTTTTTATTCATCGTATCTATGTTATCACTTTAAAAATGTGGGTCAAAGAAAGGGTATTTCACTTATTCACCCAACATTGCGTTTTATAGTTTGAAAAGGTAACTGTTCAAATCATGTGATTAGTTTGAATTTGATATTCTGAATTAAATCTGAACTGACAGTGCAGCCAAAGACATTGTTACTGCCCGTTCGGTTGCGCCTAAACCTGTTTCATGGATTACGAAGTTTTTATGTCCGCAGCTTCAAGCAACTGCACGGCCATCGATCAAGTTTGTACTTTCGTAAACGTTACCATGATAAAAGCATTTATGACACTTTCGAAATATTTTTTACTCCTTTCATTCGCAATCTTTAATTTCATTTCTGCCCTTTCACAAGGTTTTACAGAAATAAGCGAAAGCCTCGGACTGAGCTACACTTATGGCAATCAAACTTATGGCGGTGGTGTCAGTTTTGTGGATTTTAACCAAGATGGATGGGACGACATCACCATTACCTCAAGTGCAGGAACACCAGTGCACTTTCATCAAAACACTGGCATGGGTGGGTTTATAGAATTAGAATCCATGGTCACTTCCCTTGCAGAATCCAAGCAGCCGCTTTGGGTGGATTATGACAATGATGGCGACTTGGATCTGTGGGTTTCATCTCCAAACCTAAATAGGTTGTACAACAATGATGGCAACATGGTTTTGACAGATGTTACAAGTACTTGTGGTTTTAACGACCCGTTTTATCCATCCTTCAATGGCAGTTGGCTGGACTATGATGAGGATGGTTTTTTAGATTTGGTAACAGCGCATCGCTATTCTTATTTGATGGGTGAGCTTACTCTTTATCACAATCTTGCCAATGGCACTTTTGAGGATGTAACTATTGAAGCAGGTTTGGGATTGGGAATCGGAAATAGTGTATTGGCAATAGCTACACTTGACTTTAATAACGATGGTTTGGAAGACATTTTCGTAGGTCAAGACTTTCAAGCCGGATGCTTGCTGATGAAAAATATGGGTGATGGCACCTTCGACAATTTATCCTTGGAAGCCAACACCTTTATTCAAAACAATACCATGACAGTGACCATTGGCGACTATGACAACAATGGATTCATGGATGTTTACCTCACAGATACTGGAAGCGATGGCTGTTCACTTTTAGAAAATCAAGGTGATGAAACGTTTACTGATGTTGCCTTGGAACGTGGTGCAATTCTGAACAATTTTACCTGGGGTGCTAGTTTTTTAGATGCTGACAACGACATGGATCAGGATCTAAACGTTGATGGAATGGGTGGCGCCACCTATTCAAGTTACATGCTTGAAAACATTGGTATCGAAAATGATTTTATAGAATCGAATGAGGCTTGGGGTTTTGGTGATGAAATAAATACCAGCAACGGCAACGCAATAGGTGATTACAATAACGATGGGTATCCTGAATTAGCAAAAAACGTTGCAAACAGCGGTACCAACACATTCTGGCGCAATGATTTTAGTAGCAATAATTACTTGACTGTGCAGCTTGTTGGTGTTGTATCCAACTCGTTTGCTGTTGGTGCTGTGGTGCATGTTTATGCAGGAGGCGTGCATCAAATGCGCAGAATTGGATGTGGCGAAGGATTCAGCTCGCAACATTCTTACAAGCAATTTTTTGGACTGGGCGAGAATGTCATTGTGGATAGTCTTTGGGTGCAATGGCCAAGCAATATGGAGACAATGAATTATGATATAGCAATCAATCAAATTTTGGTATTGTCTGAAAATCCCAATGCGGGTTGTATGGATGCCAGTGCGTGCAACTACGATCCTGATGCAACTGAGGACAGCGGCTTTTGCACCTTTGAGTTGCCCTATCAAGACTGCGCTGGCAATTGTTACAACGACTTGGATGGCGATGAAATTTGTGATGAAAATGAGTTGGCCGGTTGCACCAATATGGAAGCCTGCAACTATTGGAACGATGCCACCAATGATGATGGTTCTTGCGAATTTTTGTCCTGTGCGGGCTGCACCGATTTCCTTGCCGACAATTATGATGCTGCTGCAACAATGGATGACGGAAGCTGCACCTATTCCTGCCAACTTTTCTCCTTGCTTATTGAGACCGATTGTTGGGCACAAGAAACAAGTTGGAACCTTATGGATCCTGAAGGAAATGTGATTTTAGAAGTCAATGAGAACACCTTGTTTGATCAAACTACTTATATCATTCCGCTCTGTCTCAATGCAGCATGCTCCTATACTTTCAACATCTTCGACTCTTTTGGCGATGGGCTTAGTGGCTGCGATGGTTATGGCTATTATGGCATGACAGACAACGATGAAAATGTCGTTTTCGAAATGACAGATATCGATTTCGGCTTTGGTACATCACATGTCTTTTGTGCT
>JAYSWI010000459.1:0-1403 GCA_043718125.1 Flavobacteriales bacterium | reverse complement strand
TTCCCAATTTGATTCCCTTAATTATTGTGGGAGGAATAATGGGATTATCCGGAATCCCAATCAAAGTTTCTACCTCCATTATTTTCAACATCGCATTTGGAATAGCAGTGGACGACACCATACATTTTCTTGCCAGAGTGCGCACCCTGCTGCGCGAGGGAACCAATGTGCTTTATGCTGTGAAGCGCACATTTCTCACCACAGGAAAAGCAATGATTGTCACCACCCTGATATTGAGCGGAGGATTTCTTACACTTGTTCTCTCAGACTTTCTTGGCACTTTTTACATCGGATTCTTAATAAGCTTGACACTGTTTATTGCCATCGTTTGCGAACTCACCATCACTCCATTGTTGGTGATGTTCTTCTTCAAGAAAAGAAAAATTTAATTTTTTCCAAAAACACAACCACTGCATCCTAAATTCTATTGCAAAATTTTACAGGCTGAAAAAAACCTTGCTCCTTTGTGCGATTTGTTTTATATATAGACTATTTTTGAAAATCGTTAGTACCTAACTAAAATGAATTCTTTAAAAATTGTTGTTCTTCTTTTTGTTCTCTATTTATCCTTTAGCGGGATTTCTCAACACACACAGTTGCATTGGTACACATTGAAAAGCGTTGTAAACCTCACGGCAGCAGAAGGCAAGGAAGCACTTGGAATTATTAGAAATAATACCACCGATTACATTTCTTCTTTCACCGACAAGTCCAATATGTTCAAACTAGCAACTACAACTGCTGTTGAAATGAATGTACTGATGCATATGCTCAACACCGAAGGATTTTATATTGCCAATGTCACCACTATTGAAATACATACTGTTTATGAAAGAAGCAGCGAAGCCTTTCAGCTTGCCTTACTTTTTTGTAGAAATAAAATAAAATTCGATACTGAAAATATAGGCTTTGTAAAACTAAAACGGTCAGAATTAGAACTTCTGAAAGAAGATGAAAAACAAACAATAATGGCTTCCAATGTTTTTAATATCGAGAAATAAGACATTGCAAAAAATCACTTCCATAATTTTTGTTTTAGTTCAACTTTTTGTTGTCTTGATTTTGTCAAGTGATAGTGCTTTAGCACAAGCTCCAACTGCTGATTGCTCCACTGCCGCAGCCCAACAAGCCGTAGTTGGAAGCACCTGTAATCCAGTTTCATTTAATGTGAATAGCGCACTTGGCAATCCAGCTGCACCCTCATGTGGTTTCCCAAGTACTGGCGAAGATGGTTGGGCCTTTTTTATCGCAACTGCAACTTCCACTACAGTCACATACACCAACACTTCGCAGGACGCGATGATTTTTATATACACCGATAATGGAACGGCATGTACCGGACTTGCGCAGTATGCCTGTGCCGATGCGTTTTTCGGTGCGTCCACCGAAACGGTCACTTTTGC
>JAYSWI010000458.1:0-4034 GCA_043718125.1 Flavobacteriales bacterium | reverse complement strand
CGCCACCTAGGTCAGGCAGCATGAAGAATTTTTCATCGTCCATGTTTTTCGAAATGAGCTGAATTCCTTTTTCACTCATTTCAACTTGGTTGTGTTTTTCATCAATAACGAAGAAAAGTTCTGCATCCACTTTGTGCATGTCGCGCTGATTGTCTTGCAAATAAGTGCCTTCTGTTTTCAGAAGTTGCGCTTTCATTCCTTCTTCACTCAAGAATTTTATGAGTGCTTTATTCTTTGGCAAACCACGATATGCACGATAAAGAGAAAGCCCGCCATCAGTCAATTCTTCTTTTGATGAACTTCCATTTTCAGGCATCAATTTCTTCTTTGCATTTATCAAAAACTCGCTTGTTGCTGACTTTTGTGCATTGATCAATAATTGAACTTTTGGTTTCAGTGCATCGAATTCTTGCTCATCGCCTTTTGGAGTCGGGCCGGAAATAATGAGTGGTGTTCGTGCTTCGTCAATCAACACAGAATCCACTTCGTCCACTATTGCATAATGGTGTTTGCGTTGCACCAATGACGATGCTTCGGTGGCCATATTGTCGCGCAAATAGTCGAAACCAAACTCATTGTTTGTTCCAAAAGTGATGTCTGCTTGATAGGCGTTTCTGCGGGCATCGCTGTTGGGCTGGTGGCGATCTATACAGTCCACACGGAGGCCATGAAATTCATAAATACTTCCCATCCATTCGCTATCGCGTTTGGCCAAATAGTCGTTTACAGTTACTAGATGCACGCCACGCCCGGCCAGTGCATTTAAAAAAACAGGAAGTGTGGCGACCAATGTTTTTCCTTCGCCTGTGGCCATTTCGGATACTTTTCCTCGGTGCAATGCAATGCCACCTATTAGTTGCACATCATAATGCACCATGTCCCAAGTGATGCGATTGCCAGCGGCCATCCAATTGTTTTTCCAAATAGCTGTGTCGCCTTCTATACTTACATAATCTTTGCTTGCCAGGGTAGAAAGTGTTTTGTCAAATTCGCTTGCCCTCACTTTTATTTCCGAATTTTCTTTAAACCTGCGGGCAGTTTCTTTCATTATTGCAAATGCCTCCGGAAGTATTTCAGTCAATACATTTTCTATTTCTTGATTGATGTCTTTCTCCAATGCGTCCACCTGATTGAAGATGGCTTCCTTCTGTTCCAGTTCAGTTCCTGGCAACGATTCCGCTTGAACCTTGAGGTTTTCTATTTCGGATTCAATGGGTTTTATTCTTTCGCTTATTAGGGTCTTGAGTGCAGCACTGCGCTGGCGCAAATCATCATTTGAAATTGTAAGAAGTGTTGATCCGATCTCATTGATTTTGGCTACAAGTGGATTGATGTCCTTCAGATCCTTTTCTGATTTGTCGCCAATAAATTTTTTAAGAATTTTGTTTATAGTTCCGAGCATATTCTGTAATTGTGTTGTCTCTCATTTTGTATTCTAAATGAAAGAAAAATGGATTTCTATTTTTTTTGAGAAGCGCAAATGTAATAGTGTGCGCAGGGGCAGTGAATAGCGAACAATGATGCCACCACGAAGCACCGTGACATATTGACTTGATGTGCAAACCTGCGCTGACTTAAAAGGCAGTGAAGTGAGGGGTGGGCTATCGAAGAAGGCTTATTCTTGGCAATGCTTACAGTGTTGTTATGAAAAAAATGCTGAATGCGTTTGCTGCCAATTTCGTGCTTTTCAAAACTTGCGAACTATCGTTTTATTATCTCCTTCCAAGATTTCAAATTCACTGAGTAATGCTGCAATTGTTTTGTTGAAAACAGGATGCAAAAACTCAGGTGCTATTTCGTTGAGTGGGACAAGAACAAATTTGCGCAGGTGCATTTTGGGATGAGGTACTGTAATTTTTTCTTCGTCAATAATCTGATCATCATAGAACAAAATGTCAACGTCCATTTCTCTCGATACGTACTCCCCAATCTTCCTTTGTCGTTCATAAAATTCTTCCAACTCAAATATTTCTTGCATCAGTTCTTCGGGTGTCAATTTTGTTTCAATCCTCACCACTTGATTAAGAAATGCGGGTACATTTTGCATTTGCCAGCCCTCACTTTCATACACCGATGATTTCTGCTTGACGTCACCAAAATTGTATTCTAGGAACTCCAATGTCTCTTCGAGGTTGGCTTCACGCTCTCCAAGATTTCCTCCAATGCAGAGATATACAATATGTTTTTTCATCCGGCTGCGAATGTACTTGTGGGGGATTCACTCTCAATCCGCTTATGCCACCATTGAAGTTTGGACAACAACCGTTGGTGTAATGAAACTGTTTCGATCAGAACCCCTAGCGATAATTTTGGACCGTCAAAATGGAAGAATTGAAATGTTACGTTGCAAAAAAAAATCGCACATTTCATCTTCCTGTAAGTATCATCTCATAACAAAATAAAACACGCAACATGAATTTTTGGAAATCACTTTTAGCTTCAGTACTTGGAACTTTGTTGGCTCTTGGCCTGATCATCATCATTTTTATTGTGATGATAATGGCTGCCGTGGGCGGTGGCAAAGGCAATGAAAAAGTTGATGTAAAGGAGAATACTGTTTTGCATTTGACATTGGACAAAATGATAACAGAACGCAACAATGAAAATGACATGGGGTTCAATCCTCTTTCTTTTAATTCTGAAAAGAGCATGGGCTTAAACACCTTCATCAAAGATTTGGAACGTGCGAAGAATGATGCAAATATCAAAGGAATGTTTTTGGAAGTGAAGGGTTTTGGTGCGGCTCCAAGTACTGTGCTGGACGTGCGCAGGGCCATTGCAGATTTTGCTGCTAGTGGCAAATGGGTAATGGCGTATGCGGAGGAATACACACAAGGTGGCTATTATTTGGCAAGTGCTGCAAACGAAATCTTTATTTATCCGCAGGGTGGAATGGACTGGCGGGGCATCAATGCGGAGGTGATGTTTTACAAAAACATGTTGGACAAATTGGAAATACAGGCGCAAGTAATTCGGGGCCCAAACAACAAATTCAAGAGTGCAGTGGAGCCAATGATATATGATCACATGTCGCCCGAAAACAAAATGCAACTGGAAACATTTGTTGGTGATATATGGCGGATTATGCTAGAAGGCATCAGCGAAAAAAGAGGAGTGACGGTTGAGCAATTAAACGCACTGGCTGATTCGCTTGCACTTGTAGTTCCTGAAAAAGCGTTGGAGGCAAAATTGGTAGATGGATTGAAGTATAGAGATGAAGTTTTGACTTTGATAAAATCGAAACTTGGCTTGGCGGCAGATACAATGGACAAAGAAATAAATTTTGTCACACTTGAAGACTACCACAAAAGCGCTCCCACCAACGATGACCAAGAGGACACACCGGATTACAAGAAAGACAAAATAGCGGTGGTATATGCTGTTGGGGCCATAGAAAGTGGTGAGGGTGATGATGCTACAATAGGAAGCGATCGCATTGCGGCTGCGCTAAAAAAAGCACGAGAAGATGAAAAAATAAAAGCCATTGTGCTTCGCGTAAACTCGCCCGGTGGCAGTGCCTTGGCCAGCGATGTTATATGGCGCGAAACGGAATTGATCAAACAAAGTGGCAAGCCATTTTATGTAAGCATGGGTGACTATGCAGCCAGCGGTGGGTATTACATTAGTTGCAGTGCTGATAAGATTTTTGCAAATGCAAATACTATTACAGGAAGTATTGGAGTGTTCGGAATTTTACCCAATTTGGAAAAATTTTGGAACAATAAATTGGGCATCACCTTCGACCGGTTTGAAACCAATCCACATGCCGATATCATTAGCGCCAACAAAGCCTTGGACGAAAAAGAAATGCAGTATATGGTGGACATGGTGGCCGACATCTACAACGATTTCACACAGAAAGTGGCCAACGGCAGACACATGACGCAGGCCGATGTGGACAGCATCGGCCAAGGCAGAGTGTGGAGTGGCGAGGATGCGAAAAACCTTGGGCTGGTGGATGAAATTGGCAATTTGCAAGACTGCATTAAAGCCGTGGCCGCACAAGCCGGAATGACGGAATATGTCGTTAAAGA
>JAYSWI010000457.1:0-4034 GCA_043718125.1 Flavobacteriales bacterium | reverse complement strand
CCATCTCCGAGTTTGAAATAGAACTTGAAAATGACCTCTCGAAAATTGCTGAGAAAAATGTATCAAAGGTTTACGATCAACGCTTCATAACCATCGAGGACGAAACGCGATTTGCGATGCGCGACATTGCAAAAAAATATCCTGCAGATTTTAATACGGTCTTCCTGCCACAAGAATTGGATACGCTGGAAGACGAACTGGTTTGGCTCAAGGTAGAGTTTCCACCAGCTATGAAAAAGGAAGCACTTAGCGAAGTGATATGCACCATGAATTGTTTTCCTGTTATCAATCGCAGGCTGCACGAATTCACCTATCGCTTGCAGCTGAACAACAACATCATTCCACTAAAAATGGATGGCGAACTTTTCTACAGTGTAAAGACAGTAAAAAACTCTTCAAGCGAAGAATATATTCTGAATACCACCAAAGACATACAACGCGCCCAAGCTGGCACCTATTTGCTAAGGCAAGGTGGAGTAGAAAGATTTGACACAAGAACGGCATCGGAACTTCTCAATTACTTGCTCGATTTGTTGCGGGACGAAAGTGCCTCCTTTGCTGTTTATGGAAATGACTTGCTCACCAACAACCTGCGCGAGTTGCAACAGATGATGAACACCTTGGCCCAAAAAGTAGAACGTGCGGATGTGAATGAAGAACAAGTTTCCTATCTGATGATAAAACCAAAATCTTCTATCGAAAACATTTTTGTAGAATATTGGGGAACCAACGGAGACTTTGCAAACGCCATAAGATCTGGCGCAAAACTAATTCCATTCAGTGGCTATGAAGTGCGCAACGAAAGTGTGATGATGATGACCAACACCTACGGTGGCCGCGACAATCTGACCAATAGCGAAACACTTCAAGCATTTCGCAAGGCACTGATGACACGCGGAAGAATAGTAACACCCAACGATATAAAATTGGTAGTGATGCAAGAACTAGGCACACGCATTAGAGATGTGCATGTGAAGAAAGGAATAGCAATCAGTAAAAACCGAAAGGAAGGATTTGTGAGCAACGTGGAAGTGATTATTACACCAATCATTTCGGAGGGAACAAGCAATGAACAATGGCAAGTATTAGGCTCTAGTATCGAAACATTGCTCAATAGTGAAACTTCCGGATTTTATCCTATCAAGGTGCAAATAGCTGCGCAAGTATGAGTGAACAAAACCTTAATCCCAAAGAGAAATACAACAACAATGCAGACGTGCGTGCTGAAGTGATTGCCGCTGATTATATCTCCGAAGGCATGTTGTTGCACCATGTGACAATAAAACCCGCAGGTACTTTTCGCAGAACCTATTCGAAGGATGTACTTCAATCTAAGTTGGAAACCACAGAAAATGATGAGTTGGAAACACTCGAAATAGAGGTGAGCAGAGAGGGCCTTTATGACATGTTGCCCGAGGGTTTGTTTCATCAACCCGATCCCAACAAGCGCTCCATGAGGGTGACTGATATTGTGGACGGCATGAAAAAAACAAGGAAGGAAGAAGAAGAGGCACGCAAATTTTTTCTGCCAATAGAAAAGGAAATGTATCGCCAAAGAATATTGGTAGAGCTGGAAGAACGAAAAGCTTATGATGACTATAGCGACCATTATCGCAACGAACTTTTCTTTCAAGTATGGCCCGATTTGTTGCCTTTGAAGAAAGAATACATAAGTCCGTTGATACAAATTTTGCCACGTGCCTTTACAATCTGTGGCGACATACCACTTACGGAATATTGTTTCGAAAAAGTGCTAGGAACTGCCGTAAACATATCCACCAACGCAGTTACTACAATCAACATAAGTGATATGCACACCACCCGTTTGGGCAATGTGGAATTAGGAGTAGATGCATTTGCAGGCGATTTACTGATCAATTTTCTTCCTACCATTGTTATCGAAATTGGCCCCGTGAAAAAGTATCAACTACAAGATTATTTGAACGATGGAGCCGCAACAAAAGCCCTTGCTGTGCTTTGCAATTATTTGCTTCCGGCCGAAGCCGATGTGCACATAGAATTGAAACTTGCAACACAGGACGAACAATTATTTTTGAACACAGAAAAACACGAAGCCATTCTTGGTTTCACATCCCGAATCTGAACACTATGCTATCCTGGATAAAAAAATTATGGAAAATGAAAACGCTCTCATTGGGAGCAATCATGGCCATTTTTACATTGCTTCTTCTGCTGGTATTCATGCGCAGCAAACCCGGCATCAAGAAGATGCAAATACTCAAATACAGTCTTCTTGTATTATTTGTGTTCGCACTTTTTGCCCTATTTATTTTTATGAATGACAACAATGCATTCGACAATTTCATCCTACTGCAACTTGTTTCATTGGCACTTGGCAGTGTGCATGTATGGCTCATGTATATCTGGTTTGATTGGAGCAAGCGCGAAAGTTTTTGGCCTGAGTTGTGGTTCACAGCATTTGTTACTGCCCTAGCAAGTACCATTTTTATGTTTGCCGCCACCTTCATGTTGAGCAAGGAAGAGTTGGCCACCAACTCATTGGTGGTTTGGTATTGCGCATCATTTATCCCATTCCTTATTCCCTATCTGGTACTAAAATCATTTGATTATCTGTGGAATATTCCACCCAATGTGTACAACCTGTGGCACTACCCAATGGGCACTGATGTACCCGATCCGCTCAGTTATGATTTGGCAGACCACATGAAAATAATAGCCATTGAATTGGACCCCAGACTCGACTCCGAAACAAAAAACAATAAAGTAAAAGCACCTGAGAGAATGGAGCTTGGCCATTTCTTCATGTCATTCATTGAACAATACAACCTGCGCAATGCAGAAGAAACAATAACTGTGGAGGACGAAAATCAAATGCCTTATGGTTGGCTTTTTTATCTGAAAACAAAATGGTATAAACGCACCAAAGTGTATGATGCAGGAATGACTTTCAACGACAACAACATAAAGGAAAACGACACCATCATTGCGGAACGTATTTTTTATTGAACCAATATTCTTAAATAAAAAACAATGCTTAAACTCATAAAATATTATCCCGTAAATTGGGTGGATGGCATGAAGCTCAACAAGGATCACTTTGCCATGAGCGAATCTGCAATGCTGGATGCAGTGCGCGATGTAAACAATCAACGCATGACGAGTTTCAACTTTGGTATGCTGCCCGCCATGCCTGGCATAGACAAAAGTTTGGACTTCACAATAGACATCGATCGCACCGGACTGCTGCGTGTGAAACTGAAAAATTGCAGAGCGGTAACCGCCTCCGGTGCGCGCATCGAGATTATCAACATTGAAGGACAAAAACTACACGCGAGTATTGGCGAGTTGAACACTGAATTTAATTTTTTGAACCACAATGGCAAAAACCTTTTTGTGGTGATCAGTGCCAATCCTTTTGAACGCGAACCATTTGGTGAACCGGATGCTTCGGAACAGCCCCCACGATACCCCTTCACCATACCCAATTATAGTTTGGATGTTATTGCCCAAGATCAATTTACAGAAATAGGCCCATTTCATGTGCCCATTGCAAAACTTACAGTGCTGTCCAATACTGCGCAGATTGTGGACACTTATATCCCTCCGGTAACTTCCATTTCAAGTCATGGCGCGCTTATCCAACTGTTCAACGAGACCGATGTATTTCTTTCTGCTATGGAAACACACACAGGCAACATCCTTCAAAAAATATATCACAAAAAACAAACAAACCCGTTGGCCGATGTAGCCGAATATATGTGCGAAAAAATGATGTCCTTTCTAGGCACACATATCATGGAACACCGATGGATACAGGTGGATATGCCACCGGTATTTATGTTCGCGCGTATTTCATCCTTTGCCCGCATCATAAAAAACGCACTAGAAATGCGCAGTGGAAGTGGCCGCGAAGAATTCCTCAACTACCTCACCGACTGGGACGAATTTAATTTGCAGCAAGGCGAATTTGAGGCTTTGCTCAACGACCTGGTACATCTCAACTATGATCATCTCGACATTGCAAATTGTGTTGCAAAAACAAAAAAATTCTC
>JAYSWI010000456.1:0-1408 GCA_043718125.1 Flavobacteriales bacterium | reverse complement strand
TTCGGATTTCATCATAGATACTTGTAAACTGCGAAAGAATCAGTTTTCGATTTGTACAAATCTCTAATAACAAAAAACACCACCAGATAAATGACTGTCAGAAAGGAGGCGTACATCATTGAATGCTCCACATAAGCAATGTTGTCAACATTGCTTGACAAAAAATTTTGAAATATTTTGTGTGAGATATACCACGATAGCAAGAATAAAAAAGGAGCTATACAGAGATAAATAATTGATGCCTTTCGCGTCATGATTTTAGATTGTCTATTTAATTGATTATAGATTCTTGCAACAAGAATTTTTCATTTTCTGGCCCCGAAAATAGCACTGCCAATGCGCACCATCGTGCTGCCTTCTTCGATGGCCCATTTCCAATCTCCACTCATTCCCATAGATATTTCCAAGAAGCGCGGATCGTTTTTAAAAACATTTTTTTTGAGATGTTTAAAACAAGAAACAATTTCTTTGAATTCACTTCGCACCATTTTCTCGTCATCACTAAAAGTGCCCATGCCCATAATGCCGCGAATGCTGATGTTGGGATAAGCACTGAAATTCGTTTTTTCAGCAAAATCTATTAGCTCATTCCGATCCCACCCAAATTTGGAATCCTCTTGGGCCACATGTATTTGTAGAAGGCAATTGATGCAACGATTGTTTTTAGCCGCCTGTTTATTTATTTCAATCAAAAGTTTTTCAGAGTCTATAGCATGAATCCATGAAATAAATGGCGCAATAAATTTTACCTTGTTGCTTTGCAGATGACCGATAAAATGCCACTCGATTTCTTTTGGCAATTGCGCATTCTTCTCAACTATTTCTTGCACATAGTTCTCGCCAAATGCACGATGCCCAGCGTTGTACACCTCTTGAATAGATGCCACACTTTGTGTTTTTGAAACAACTATCAGCTGCACGTTGCGCAGCAATTCCGGCAGTATTGTATCGAGAAAATATTTTGATGAAGGCATTGGCCAAACCTATTTGAATTTTTACTCATGTAGAATAATTCTAATTAAAATATTTTTTTTTAATTGGGTTTTCCAGTTTGAATTGGCATCCATTGAAGTGAAATATTTTTGGAGCCACCACAAATACCATAATAGATCAGTCCACACTTCCCACAGACACAAAACCGCTGTGACCAAATGCTGATTTTCACATCCACTCTACATAGATAATGGCCGTTTATATCATTGTTTATTACTATATGTATTGAGTAACGAATAGCGATTGCCGTTTCCATTGTTTTGCGCCATAGACAAAATAAAAATTGTATGTTCACCATCGAAGCGCGCAATATTCATAAGTCATTTGCAACACACAAAGCATTGAATGATGTGAGCATTGCTGTGCCTGCTCAATCTGTGTTTGGTTTACTTGGGCCAAATGGTGCCGGCAAGAC
>JAYSWI010000455.1:0-4053 GCA_043718125.1 Flavobacteriales bacterium | reverse complement strand
ATGTGTGAATTATGGATGCGCACAAATATTTTCTCATCCAGAAAATCCTCGAAGTGTTTGAGTGGTTTGCTTGCCACCACCTTTTCGCCCGAGGCGAGATATATTGTGGTGTAATTGCTGTCACTTTCAAATCGAATAAGGTTTTTTACTTCTTCGAAACGATAGCCAGTGTGGTGTGGGAGTGCGATACGATTTAGGTTTTCGGTGGTTGCACTTTGCACCATCAATTTCAGTGCGGTGTTGTATCCCAGTTTTGCCGCTGGGTTTTCTGTCATTAACGTGTGTAGCTGTTCTAGTTTTTGAGCCGCTGCGGTTAGTTCCTTTATGCTCAAAGGTTTTAGGATGTAGTCAATGGCACTTGCCTTTATGGCTTTAAGAGCATAATTTTCATAGGCAGTAACGAAAACTACCATTGGTTTGTGTTCGCCAAGGCGTGCTAACAAAGTGAAGCCATCAAAATCGGGCATGCGCACATCAAGAAAAATGGCATCGGGTTTTAGTTCGTTTATCATTGCAAGACCTTGTCCTGCTGTGGCTGCCATACCTATCACTTCCAACTCCGGACAATAAGTGGTCAAGAGATTTGCATTGTTCTCGCGGCTATTTTTTTCATCGTCAATGACGAGGCAACGGACTTTCATAATTGCGGTGCTTGGAAAAAGCTAAGATCTTTGCATCAAATAAAAGGGTTGTTTCAAACCAAGTGTCAGGTATTTTGAGAATTCGGGCGTGTTTTATGAGAATTCGTTATTCTTACTGATTCTTTCGCAGTTTACAAGTATCAAAAACGGAATCTGAAGGATTCCAATATTTATCGCAAGAACATTAAATCCAAATTGTTCACCCCTTTTGACACAAGTGCCAAAAGGGTTGTATACATTATTGTAACATCTTTTCTACAAACATGACATCCCGCTGGGATTAGCATCAGTGAATAATCGATAAATCATTACTTGCGCGAGGGTTGATAAAACTACTACTTGTAAACTGCGAAAGGATCAGTTATTCTTATATCAATTTCATAATTCAGTTGGTACATTAAAACCAAATTGGCACTTATCAGAACCATCTTTTTATCGAACCTTGTCAACAATTTCAATGACATCCAATTCAACTTTCGTCATTTCTTTAAGCATATATTGGTTGGAAACACCTTATTTGTTGGGCAAGCCTGCAAAAAAAATTCTGCTAATTTGGCCCATTAGAATTAGTAAACCAGATTGCATAAGTTGAAAATAAATTCGTATTTATATCCTTCAATTCGATTGATTGGAATACAAGAAGTTTTTGTTGGTTTCTTATTATTAATTCTGCCATCAGCTACACTGGCGCAAGAAAATGATCGCTATGCAGAGCTAGATGCTTATGCGCTCACAACACCAACCCATTTTTCGCGAAGCATAGATACACTTACCGGCTACTTGATGATACCGGCAAAAAATGAAATGGAAAAGGCCCGTCTCATTTTTTCGTGGATAGCGCAACATTTGAAATATGATGCTGCGGCCCTCAATGCAAATCGCACGGCAGACTGCTCCGCTGCATTGGTTTTGAAAAAGAAAAAAGCAGTCTGCATTGGCTATGCAATGTTGTTTGAGGCAATGGGCACCGAGGCGGGCCTAAACGTGCGCACCATCATAGGATACTCGAAGAACGAAAGAAGGGGTAAACGACTAAAAAACCCTGATCATGCCTGGAATGCCATTGAAGCCGATGGGCGTTGGATATTGTGCGATGTTACTTGGGGCAGCAGTTATGCCGAACCAAAAAGAAATGGGAAAATAAAGGCACGAAAAAGGTTCAATACGTACTGGTTTGATACGAGGCCGGATGAGTTTGTTTTGACACATTTGCCGGACATTATGCGTTGGCAATTGTTTTCTGTTCCGGTTACGAAAGCACAGTTTGAGCAAATACCAATCATCTCCTCAGAATTTTTTAGAGCAGGTTTTACAATAGATACCATTTATGACAAGCTATTGAATTTTCCTAAATATGATGTGGTTCAGATTTATTTAACAAAAGGAAAATGGCAAGCTTTAAATGCCCCTGTAAACAAACGTCTAAAGGCAAATGAAAATTATTCATTTACCATTGCATCTGCAGATTATGATAGGGTCGCAGTTGAGAGCGGTAATGCAACCCAGTTTTATGATTTCAAAGATGGCTTGTCAAACTTTGCAATCGTGGCTCGAAGCAATTCGCTCAGCATCTACCTTATCGATGATGAGCGGCCCAGAAAAGCCGAAGGAATTTTATCTTACAAAGTGGTAAGGCAATAGATTTGTAGCATGAATCGTGTTCTTTACAACGTTACTTGCAGCGTAGATGCCGCCATCCATGAGGAGTGGTTGCACTGGATGAAATTTGTTCACATACCGGAGGTGATGGCCACCGGTTTTTTTATAGAAAACAAAATTTGTCGTATCCATGAATTTGAAGAAAACGGGATCACTTATGCCATTCAATATATCTGTAAAAACAAAAAGGAGCTGGAACAATATCAAAAGGAGATGGCTCCGATGTTGCAAAAAAAACACCTTGAAAAATATGGAACACGGGTAGCAGCTTTTAGAACGGTGCTTGAAATAGTGTATGAACACAAAGCGCCTTTTGTGGATGTCAATCCTAATTGATCAGCCCTGCTCGAAAAAATATTCACGGTTATTTTCTTCGTCCGTTTCTATGATGTTGTTGTCTAAGTCCAATATTATTTCGAAGCTCGCGTCCGGATCATAAATCCAATAATCGCGCAATTGAATGGTAAGCTCAATGGTGGCGTTAGCATTTATCGCTGGTATTTCAGTTTGTAAAAACATCTCGGTCATATCATTATCTTCTGAAATTTTAATAAGTAAATTGGTTGCAATGCTTTGAGTGTTGCCCATGTTTTTTATTGAAATAATGATGTCGGTACCCTGGGTTTGTTCGTTGTAATTGATCCATGTTTCGTGCATTCGATCATTACTACCATGTTTATTCAACAGCTTCAAATCAATGTCATTTTTTGTGTCGGAAACTTGCTTCGTCACGGGAACGGTATAACAAGGATGCTCATTGTAGTAATCAAGATTTGTCACCATTTTCCCCAATTCTTCTGCAACAGTTTCAGTGTTGATACCAACAGTCATTTCATCTTCTAGGCAGCTTGCAGCATACAAATCAATGTATTCATTGATTGCAAGCAACGCATCAGGACGCATGATGTCGCGAGTGAAAATTCCATCGCGCAGCACATTCATGCCTTGATAGACTCCACACCAATTGATATCTAACATGTATTGGGAAATGAGGAGGCCAACCACACAGGCCGCTGCCTGACTGTCCTCTATTAGGCTATAAGCATATTCTACCACATTGCCTGCGGCAAGTGGATTAAAATAATCACCCATTATTTGCAGGTATCCAAGCGAAATAAGGTCGTGCGCATTGATGACTTTGCAACTGGGCCAAAGGTCCATATTTTCATCATCACGAAATACGAGCAAGCTGTCGAACTCTGAATGAGAGAGCACATACTTTTTCATCAAGTGCTGAATATAAATTTCCGTGTTGCTCACTTCACCCCAACCAAGTCCATTGATGAGGGCAATTTTTTGATCTAAAGAATTGTTTGGATCGTCAAGAAATTTTATGTACTCAGCTATGAGTGGTATGTTGTAGATGCCTTCACTCATGCGCCTTTGCATGATAGTGCCAATGGTTGGCACATCGTTATAGGCCATAGCAAAAAAAGTACTTGTAAGCGGTGAGTCGGCCAGGACGTTGAAAGTATTTATTGCCAACAAAAAAATAATAATGCGCTTTTTCATAAGGGTGTTTTTAGAATACAAATAACACGAAATAAATAGGATGAAGCACTAAGGTGTTTACCTCACTTTTTCTCTTCAAGCCATTTGGGAACTTTCTTTTTTGGCTCCTTGATGATGATTGGATCTTGTTTTTTTTCTTCGATTTTCGTGGGTTTGTCTATTTGTTTTTCAGTCGGATCGGCATTGTCCAATTCGCTCCACTCGATGGTGGTGATGCTTCCTGTCGGTGTCGTTTTTTCTT
>JAYSWI010000454.1:0-1412 GCA_043718125.1 Flavobacteriales bacterium | reverse complement strand
AATAATACATAGGCCAGCCATTTCTCTCCTTTCGGAGAGAATACAAGTGAGGCGATGAGAAACAACGGACTGTGTATTATTTACAATTGGTATAAACAGTCCGTTGTTGCCAATCACATCACTTGTATTCTCTTTACCTCATCTGCCTTCGGCATCTTCTCACCTCATCCTACCTTGTGGCTTTTGCCAGAAGGCCACCTTCTCCTGTGTGAGAAGGAAAGCGGCATACCTTTTTTGGGAGAAGAGAAGCGGCAAATTTCTTGGAGAGAAATGGTTGGCATATTTCACAATTAGAATTGGCATAACATCTAATATCCAATATCTTTCATCTAACATCTGGCTTCTAGCATCTCATGTCTATTGCCTCAAGTCTCTCGTCCTTTCAATTCAAATGCTATCGCATAATTCTTCATCTGCTTTATCATACTTGCCAATCCATTGCTGCGTGTTTGTGAAAGGTGTTCATTCAAACCTATGTCTTTTACAAAATGCAAATCAACTGCTGCAATTTCTTTTGGTGAAGCATCACTCAAAACGCGAACGACCAAGGCAACCAATCCTTTTGTAATGATAGCATCGCTGTCGGCTGAGAATTGAATTTTGTCATCCTTCATCTCTGCATGTAGCCATACGCGCGACTGACAGCCTTTAATTAGATTGTCATCCGTTTTGAATTGCTCATTAATCAAAGGCAAATCCTTACCCAGTTCAATGATGTATTCATACTTCTGCATCCAGTCGCTGAACATGCTGAACTCGCTTATTATCTCTTGTTGTCGTTGTTCTATTGTCATATTTTTTTTTGTACTTTGTACAATGTAGAATGTACTAATTGTTGCGCGCTTCAGGTCATAGTACTTTGTACATAATACATAGTACATTTTTCATTTCAAAAGTTTTATCGCCTTTTTCAAAGCAGAGATGAATAAATCAATTTCCTCAACAGTATTGTAAATGGAAAACGAAGCGCGAACAGAACCCACAATTCCAAAGTGATTCCACAATGGCTCAGTACAATGATGTCCGGTGCGCACTGCCACGCCTTGTTTGTCGAGCAGTGTTCCCAAATCATAAGGGTGAATGCCATCAATGAGAAATGAAATCACTGCGACTTTATCATCGGCTGTTCCATAAATTTTCAAACCATCAATGGAAGAAAGTTTTTCGGTTGCGTAATTCAACAACTCCATTTCATGTTCATGCAGTGCTTGCCAATCATAATTGTGGATGAAATCAATGGCAGCACCCAATGCAATCACACCTTCAATATTTGGTGTGCCCGCTTCAAACTTGTGTGGCAATTCGTTGTAAGTTGTTTTCTCAAACGACACACTTTTTATCATCTCACCACCACCTCGGTATGGAGGCATGGCTTCGAGTAATTCTCTCTTTCCATAGAGTACCCCAACACC
>JAYSWI010000453.1:0-4060 GCA_043718125.1 Flavobacteriales bacterium | reverse complement strand
TTGCTGTTGACAGCATGGGCTGCCTTGTTCCAGGTTGTGACACCTTGGACAATGCCATTTCTGAAATCAACCCCATTGAGTTTTTAGTTTATCCCAATCCCGCAGACCAATTCATCAACATTGCATTCAGCAAACTTGAATCGCTTGATGAAGCGAAAATTAAATTGTACGACATGCAAGGACGTTTGATTAAACAAATGCTATTGCAACACAATCAGGCTACTTACATGCTTGATTGTTCAACTTTAGAAAACGGAACTTACTTGCTAAGTATTGAGGGCCAGAGGTTTGTTACTACGAAAAAAATTGTCATAACTCATTAAAGTCATGGATTTCAAAACCACATCAGCCGTAATATTTGTAGCTCTGTCCGCATTGAAAAGTAATAGCCAAATGATTTGGGCACCCGAGGGAGCAACATGGCATTTTAACTTTGGTGCAGTTTGCTTTAGCGGCTACAACAAAGTACAAGTCGAAGGTGATTCTATTATCGATGGCCAAACTTGCAAGAAAATGAAACCCCATGTTTATGCATATGCTTGTGGGGGAGCATATGCAGATTTCGAGCTTGATTATGAATTAACCTATGCAGATAATGACCGTGTATATCATTGGACAGGTGAAGATTTTGAGGTGTTGTATGACTTCCTCCTCCAACCCAATGATATTTATGTTGTTGGGGCATATGACCCATGCATTGAAGGTGACACCTTGCTAGTAACAGAAGTTGGAACCTTGACTATAAATGGATTGAACCTTAGATACTACGATGTAGAACTTCTGAATAATTGGTTTGGTGAAGTAATCTTTGGACGAATAGTGGAGCGGATAGGTCCCATAGAATCATACCTTTTTCCATTGCCACGCTGTCTTCCTGACTATATGCACAGCGGGCCATTTAGGTGTTACTTTGATGGTGATTTTGAAACATATAGCAGCGAAGTTGTTTCTGATTGTGATTACTTAGGCATTTCCGAAAGAACAAAGTCTGAGCCAATTCTTGTATATCCCAATCCGTCCTCCAATCAAATTAACGTAACGAGTATTGAACTCATTTCACATATTGAAATCTCTGATGTTTCTGGTCGCATTGTTTTCACACAACAACCAAACTCAACACAAATAAATTTGGACATCGCATCACTTTCAACTGGCTGCTATTTTATCTCGACTGAATTTCAAAAAGGAACGAGACTAACCTCAAAATTCGTGAAAAACTGAGAAAAACGGCATCGTATAACCGCACCTTGGCGCAAGTCTTTTTTGCTCTTTCTACTTCGCGCGAGGTGTAGTTTTAACATTCCAACAAACTCCTTTTAATCAACTGTAGTAAAGAGCAAAAAAGCCCAGCGCCAAGCCGCCACCCGTTATGAGAAACTGTAGCGCGAGCTGCACTAAACAAACGAAGGGCACTAATGCGAAAATTGAAGCACGAACACCACGCGAGAGAACCTGACCGAGTCAGAACTTCTGGTTGATATTGCGTGAGCAATTCAGCCAACTAACCTGACTGATATCAACATACATTTACAGTTGCGAAAAGAAAACGTGCCAGCGGGCTTTTCGCAGAAATTTTATCCTGATGGTCAAAGACTAATATGATTACAATAAACAATTCTATTTTGAACTTTAGAAGAATTCAAAATATCGATTCATTACGATGGAAGCGATACAGAATTTTCTTGCTATGCTTTTTGCTAAGCAATGCACTTTTTGCTCAAGATGCAATAACAATACCTGGGAAACTGTGGTATCATGTTCTTGATGTGTCAGCCATTCCCAATGGCACCATTACGGCAAGCCAACCTTTAAATGCTATGTTATCTTCATTCAACATTACAGAATCGAGGCAAGTTTTTCCATTTGCAAAATCTGAGTACTTGAGAAACACTTATGAAATCACCTGCAATTGTGATGAAGAGTTATTGATTAATGCGATTAAGTCGAATTATTCAACATTAGTTGATGATGTGGAACCAGTCTATCAAGCGCAATTGATTTATGACCCATCAGATTATTTCTGGGAACTTACAATGAACGACCCAAACAATTGGATGTGGTACATAAAGAATATTCAAGCTGATTTGGCTTGGGACATCACTCACGGTAACAGTTGCGTTAAGACTGCAGTATGGGAATATGGAATTGATATAAGCCATCCAGACCTAGTAGGAAAGATTGAGCCACCATATGATTTTATGAATGGAGGTAATTTGGTTTCAACAGCATCTGATCCTTTCGTGTATGAACACGGAACGCATGTAGCTGGCATACTTGCCGCGAACACAACCGACACGGAGGCCAACGATGACGGTCAATCTTTATCTATTGGATACAATTCTAAAATAATGGCGACTAAAACGAGTCCATTAGAATCCATGGTGTATGCAAGCACAGTTTTGAAGGCAGATATTATTTCTGTTAGTTGGTTTTTTACTTGTGAACCATACGCTGCTGCGTTGGCAGCAGAACAGGAAATCAATGAGAATGGCACTTTAATAGTTAAAGCCGCTGGAAACATGAAGGGAGATATGACCAATCACTGCGGAGGTGGTGTACTATACCCATTTTCAGGCATTGAGGATGACCGCACAGTGATAGTATCAGGCAGTTGGAAAGGAGACACACACGCAGCGCTGCTTGATTGGAATAATGACGGGGAGCTAGATGTTGTAACCCACAACCACAATGCATCTGTTGATTTTTGCGCTCCGAGTTATTCAATCCTTAGTCTCTATGCAACGGTAAACGAAGGTGTGATTAATCCATGGCCTTATGGGAGTATGGGTGGAACTTCTCAAAGTGCGCCTATCACTGCTGCAACAGCTTCTCTTATGAAATCAGTAAATCCATGTTTGAACAATTCAGATATGGCCAAAATTCTCGAGCAAACAGTTTATCCTCTAGTTGATGCACAAGACTACCCAGGTCTTGTTGGAACGGGAAGACTTGATACTTATGGAGCTGTATTTGCCTCTTTGCCATACGGAACAATCAATCCCATCACAGGTAACACCCTTTGGAACGACCCTGACAAATATGTCAGTACCGATGTACTTGTTGAAAGTGGTACACTTACCATTACAGGTACGGTTCGCTTTGCCAATGATGCCCATCTCATCATAAAACCGGGCGCGAAGGTCATTGTAGATGGCGGATTACTTACAGCAAGTAAATGTTCTTGCAGTAGCGAGATGTTTTGGCCCGGCATCGAAGTCTGGGGCCAATCCACCCAACGCCAAATCCCTTCGCAGCAAGGCACATTAGAACTTAAAAATGGAGCCATCATCGAACATGCTGGTTGTGGAGTTCGTCTTGGCCATTTAGTTTCAACAGAGCCAAATTGGACGTATGACTGGGGAAAATCTGGTGGAATTGTAAAGGTTACCACCAATTCCATATTCAGAAACAACAGAAAGGATGTTGAGTTTCTTGCATATCAGAACTACTACATCTCAAATGGAATTCAAGTGCCGAAGAAAAACGTTTCGTTTTTCAATGACACCGAATTTTTGGTGGACGAAATTTTGCCAAACGTTACCAATCTAAGCCAACGCGTTAGTCTTTATGATGTGGACGGTATTCGCTTCCGCTCATGCAACTTCCATATTGAAGGCGAGGCATTGACCAACTACGCCATTCAAAACAGAGGCATAGGAATTTATTCTTTAGCTTCAAGTTTTGTTGTGAATAGCAGATGTTCGGTGACAGTGCCATTGGGCAGCGAATGTGACCCCGGATTTTTAACAGCCGAAACTTTGGGTGAGCCTGATAGTGATATTCTGCCAAGTCGTTTCAGCAATTACTTGTTGGCCATTCGTTCAGTTGGTGCAGATGGATTTGCAAACACTTCAGTTAGCGGAACCATTTTTACCGACAACCAATTTGGTGTATTTCTGAAAGCAATTGATGATGCTTCTATCTATCGCAATCGCTTTTTCATTAACGAGCAAAATTTCTTTCTGCCCATTTCTTATGGGGTATCTATGCTCGGTTGTGATGGCTACGAAGTGGAACGCAACATTTTTGAAGGAACCGGAGATTTGACCGAATTTAATAC
>JAYSWI010000452.1:0-4090 GCA_043718125.1 Flavobacteriales bacterium | reverse complement strand
ACACTTTCGAAACGGTGCATCATTTAATTTCAAGTGTTGCGGCAGAGATCAATGCTGACGTTTCATTTACCGATTTATTGCGTGCTACATTTCCTATGGGCAGCATGACGGGCGCGCCAAAAGTGAGGGCCATGCAACTGATAGAGGAATTTGAAATTTCGCGAAGAGGCTTATTCAGCGGCTCTGTTGGCTACATCCGGCCCAATGGTGACTTCGATTTTAATGTAGTCATTCGAAGCTTGTTGTGCAACAATTCGCAACCATACATTTCATGCAGTGTTGGCAGTGCTATCACAGCTATGTGCGATACTGAAAAGGAATATGAAGAGTGCTTATTGAAAGCAGAAGCAATTTTATCCGTGCTTGGAAATTGAAGAATTTCTATTTTTAAATTGGTGCAGTCAGCTTCATTTTTTCAGCAAAATATTTGCAGAAATCGCGCATGGTATCGGCCATTATTTTTTCGTTGGTAGCCCGCTCGAAACTGTCAGCAAGTGTCAATATTGTTTGATGCACCATTTGTTTCATTTCATCCACTTGCATTTCTTTATTCCAAAGATCAATGCGCATGGTGGTTTGTTCTATTGGGTCCCACATTGCTAAGAGTATGGCTTTTGCTTCGGCTGTTTTATTAGTGTCGGTGGCTGTCCAATGTATTTGCTCTGGCACATTGTTGTCGTCCAATTTAATGTCAAATTTTATTTCTGATTTTTTCATAATTCAAATTTTTGATTTCTCGATCACTCTACGAATCTTGAGGTTAATGCTTATTGTCTTGTTGGTTTGAATGCTGCCAATACTTTCTGATTGTCTTGCTCTGCCAATAGCTGTTGGAGTGTGATGGCGGGATTTGCTTCCATGTATTGCCGCACAATTTTCCAACCTAGCCATACACCAAGTTGTGGTGGCGAATCATTAGGGATTGAAGCAACGGATGTAAAAGGTGCATCAGCGAACCACTTGTTTATTTCGAATGGTTTGGTCTGAAACATGACTTCTTCATTGGCCATTTGCTTCCAAATATCCCACTCATGTTTCTCGGCCCATTGCAACTCTTCTTGACTCCAGCTCAACATTTGAAAATCGGATTGCTCAGGCACTAACGCCTCTGCCAAGTACATCAATTTTCCGTAAAAAATGAGCTCACTCAAGAAGTCTTTTGGGGTGTAATAGGCTCTTGCTTTCCTTGCTATCCATCCCTTTGCGGCATCAGCCACCAAAAAATTTTCGTCCATGTTTGCCTTCTTGTAATTGGGAAACATTTCGGGATGAAGTTTTTGTGTCAGCACATTTTTCTCGCCCAAATAACAGTCAAGCGCAATGCCCAAAGAAGAGTCCACCGGTGCAATATTGTTATTCCAAGCACTTTGATAAAAAACAATGCATGGAACGAGGCTGTCTGGAAAAAAATGATTCCATCTTCTCATTGCATCTTCCAATTGGTTGGAATACGCCTGCATTTTTTCCGCATTGAAAATTTTCTGAATTTCCTTTCTTGTTTCTAAGATGTCGTTGTCTTTTACAAATGGCAAAAGCAATTTTCCTAAAGAATCTGAATGACATGAAGCCAACATCAAATCTGCCTCAACAAAATTGCAGAAAAAGGAACCATAATTATGGTATAACAATTGGCAAGCGGCTTGCGGATTTGAAAAATCTGCATTGAATAAGTCATTGTCAAAGCGCTTGATTTTTATCTCCAGTTTTTTTGATTCACCGGCCAGTTCAATATCTTGTAGAGGTTTGTCCTCACCACATCCGCTGCAACCCACCATGAACAACAGGCAATTGGCCACAATAAAATACGAGGCAGTTTTATTTAGATTTGACCACATAAATTTTTTAAATAGAGGCCGCAAGTTTAGCCTCAGCAAACCCCACAATATGAAAAATAGTATTCTTATTACAATTGTTATTTGTGCATCACAGCTTATGTCCGCTCAAGAATCTGAATGGAAGATTGGATTTAAGTTGAACCCAAATATATCTTGGATCAAACCAGATGTTAAAGACATAACTAACGAAGGCAAAAATTTTCAACTAGGCTTTTCTTTGATGATTGATCATCATTTTACAGACCACTACGCATTTGGAACTGGCCTCAATATTTTCACCACTGGGGGCAAATTGAGCTATTTAAAATTGTCCAATGATGTAATAGCGGGTCTATCAGGGAGCTGGGATCAGATATCTTCTATCAATAGAAATTACAAACTTCAATATGGCGAAATTCCTTTTACATTAAAACTGCGGACGAGTGAAATTGGGTATATCACCTACTGGGGACAATTTGGACTTGGCCTTGGCTTCAATATAAAGGCAAAAGCTGATGATGAAATAGACTATTTAAAACAAGCTACAGGAAATGTGGGCGGAGGATTTGATCGGTGGGAAGATGCAACTACTAAATCAATCATCACTGAGGGTGAAGACATTAAAGACGACATTAAACTTTTCCGAACATCGCTTATTATAGGATTGGGTATTGAATACAATTTGAGCGGAAACACATCACTCATTGCCGGTTTTACTTACAATAATGGATTTTCTAATGCCATGAATGGTAACGGAGTTCAAACCGATGACCGCGATGCTCCAGTGTACGAAGGCTTAGGAGATGCGAAAATTGCAAAAACATTTAGACTGAAGGGCTTTACAAATTTTGTTGAATTAAACGTGGGCATACTTTTCTAACCATTCGAAATTTTGAGAATATTACGTCCTGTCAAATTTGGCAGGACTTCTTTTTATCTCAATTTCGCCTTTCTATTTTGTGTACAAAAACGAAATGAATTCAGACAAAATCATTCAACATATATCAAATTGGTTGTTGGACTATTCGAATAGCAGCAAAACCGATGGATTTGTAATTGGTGTAAGTGGTGGAATAGACAGCGCAGTTACATCAACACTTTGCGCCATGACGGGCAAAAAAGTATTGTGTCTTGAAATACCCATTCATCAAGCTGCTTCGCAAGTAACCAGAGCGCATGAACATATTGCATGGTTGAAAAATAGATACAATAACGTGAGTGATTTGCACATAGAACTCACCCAAACTTTCGAGCAATTCAAAAACAGTGTGGATATTGAAAAGGAAAGATCAACAGTTGATCTTTCATTGGCAAACACACGCGCACGTTTGCGCATGACAACACTTTATTATTATGCCGGCTTGCACAAATTACTTGTGGCAGGAACCGGAAATAAAGTAGAAGATTTTGGCATTGGATTCTTTACAAAATATGGTGATGGTGGAGTTGATATTTCTCCCATTGCAGATTTAATGAAGACAGAAGTTTATGCAATCGCTTGCGAAATGAAAATCATTGAGTCCATCCAAAAGGCGGCCCCAACAGATGGCTTATTTGGCGACAGTAGAACAGACGAAGATCAGATTGGAGCAAGCTATGGGGAGCTGGAATGGGCCATGAATTTTATAGATCAATGGACAATGGACAATGGACAATGGACAATGGAAAAAATTACCAATGAATTGATCACAGAAAGGCAAAAACAAGTATTGAAAATATACAGCAACAGGCACAATGCCAATAAGCACAAAATGATTCCAATACCAATTTGTATCATTCCTGACGATTTAAAAAAATAGCAGCTATGCTCAGTTTCAAATTTGTTTCAAAGCATCACACATCTATCCAATAGCCTAAGCCACGAGAATTTTATAGAAATGAAAATAGAAATAATAAACCATTCGAAACATCCGCTTCCCGCTTATGAAACGAACGAATCGGCAGGCATGGATTTGCGGTCCAATATTGACCAACCATTGATGTTAGAACCATTGGAACGAACACTTGTGCCAACTGGAATTTTTATTGCGTTGCCACAGGGCACTGAGGCTCAAATAAGGCCCCGTAGCGGATTGGCCTTCAAACAAGGCGTTACCGTTCTCAATTCTCCAGGAACAATTGATGCCGATTATAGAGGCGAAATAAAAGTGTTGCTCATCAATATCTCCAACAAAACCTGCACTATAAATGATGGTGATAGAATAGCACAAATGGTGGTTGCAAAGCACGAAACCGTTGAGTGGATTGAAGTAGAAATATTGGAAAAAACAGAGCGT
>JAYSWI010000451.1:0-4091 GCA_043718125.1 Flavobacteriales bacterium | reverse complement strand
ATAGCTACATCGCTTTGAGCATACCATGTTTGAAGCAGAAGCATCTTATACCAATTCTCAGTTCAAAATAGTCCTCCCGCACGTGCGAGATGGACTTAGAATGTAATTAACCCGCAAGTGCGGGGGTAAATGCCGTTAGAGTAGCTGTTTAGGAGAATCGAGCGAAGCGAAGATTGGCCTAAAACAGATACCGATACGGTATTAAACAATATCAACGAGCTATGACTTTCTCTGCCATCTACGCACTTGCCCTTTTGATGCTATTTTGAAATCTCTCTTTCTATCTCTTACCAATCAATTACTGCATTTACACTTTCGAACAATGGCATTTTAATAAACCTATACACCACTGCTATTTCCGCGAATGATGCTTGATTATTTGGTTTTATCATAACCTAAGGATAGTAACAAAAAAACTCTTGTAACACTAGTTTTATCAATACGTCCAAACATTTTTACGCTCGAAACATCAGTGTTTTAGCTTTGCAGCGTTCTCAAAATTGTCTTGCATTTGTTTCGTTCAGAAATTTTTTTTCGGAATACGAATGACCAATATTGCATTTTTCACGGCAGTCGTATTTGCTTGCTAAACGAAAATTGAAATAAATAATTCAGAAATAAAACTCAATAAAAACAGGCTGTTTGGAGACTGTGGGCAAAAAAAAACACTTCGCCTTTTTGTCAAGTGAAACGAGCAATTACATTTGCCGCGCTTTTTACAGTAGCATTCACACATGGCAATCACTTCACACACCACGACAGGCAGGGCTTTCAGAGCTTTTGTTGCATCATTTTTCGCGCTGGTGTTTGTTGCATTGCCCACTTTTCTTTCTGCTTCCGAAACATCTGAACACTTGCCAGCAAAAAAATTCAATGCAGGTGAGATGATCATTCATCACATTCAAGATGCCCATTCCATTCATATCGGAGGGCACATCACTATCCCATTGCCTTGCATTGTAAAAACTGAACAAGGCTTCGACTTTTTTATGAGCAGTGTTTTTATGGATGACAACCATGAGTTCACCAAAGAGTATCGCAGCGAAAAGACAGGTAACATCTACGCCTTGCATCACGAAAAAATTGAAGTGATGAATGGAAGTCACCATCATCCAGCCGATTCACACGAAGTCCTAAATGTTGCACACCATTCAGTGCTTGATTCCACCCTTATTGCAACCACTCCACAGCCATTCGAAATGAAAGAAATTCATGGCCAATCGGTTCTAGATTTCTCAATCACAAAATCCGTATTTGGAATGTTGATGATACTTAGTTTGGTTGTTTTTATTTTTACTAGAGTTGCTAAAACGTATCAAAAAAGAAAGGGACTAGCTCCGAAAGGGATGCAAAATTTGTTGGAGCCACTCGTGCTTTTCATCAAGGATGAAGTAGCTGTACCAGCCCTTGGGAAAAAGAAAGCAATGAAGTATTTGCCTTTCTTACTTACAGTGTTCTTCTTTATATGGGCATGTAATCTTTTAGGCCTTTTACCTTTTGCAGGCGGCTTCAATATCACAGGCACACTAAGCATCACATTGGTATTGGCCACTATTGTATTCGTGATGACCACCATCAGTGGCAATGCACATTATTGGGGTCACATTGTATGGCCGCCTGGTGTGCCCTTCGCAGTGAAAATAATACTGGTTCCAATCGAGATTGCTAGCGTTTTTATCAAGCCAATCGTATTGATGATACGACTTACAGCAAACATCAACGCTGGTCACATTGTTATTCTTGCCCTTACATCGCTCATTTTTATTTTTAGCGAATCGGGCGGTGCCGGCACTGGTTATGGTGTAGGCGTTGCCACCACTTTATTTATGGTGTTCATGTTTTTTATAGAATTGCTTGTGGCTTTTCTGCAAGCTTATGTATTCACCCTTTTGGCCGCACTTTATTTTGGCGATGCCACGCAAGAACATCACCTCGAAGAAGCACATTAAATCAAACAAAGTAAATTTTTTAAACCCAAATAGAAATGGAATTATTGACAGTTTTATTGCAAACACAAGAAGTCGTAGCTAACAAAGGTCTTGCAGCTATAGGTGCAGGTCTTGCAGCCGTAGGCGCAGGTATCGGTGTAGGTCTTATAGGAGGCCATGCGCTAGAGGCAATGGCGCGCCAACCAGAGAGCATGGGCGATCTTCGTGCTAACATGATTGTGGCTGCGGCCCTTGTAGAAGGGGTTGCACTTTTCGCAGTTATCATTTGTTTGCTTGTAGCACTTTAAGATTATCAAGTATTCCTCAGAACAATTATTCTGAGCGCATAATTTTAGTCTAAACTAATAAACACAACAAAGAAATGGGAGCATTATTAAGTGTTAGCTGGGGTACAGTTTTCTGGGCCACTTGCGCATTCCTTATCGTACTTTTTATTTTGAAAAAGTATGCTTGGGGGCCTATTCTAAAATCGTTAGATGAACGTTCGCAAAGCATAGAGAACGCACTTGGCGAAGCGGAAAAGGCACGCAAGGAAATAACCAATTTGAAAGCTGGCAACGAGCAATTGCTGCGCGAAGCTCGCGATGAACGCGACCGCATAGTGCGCGATGCAAAGGATGTAGCCGAAAAGGTGAAAGCCGACATCGAAGCCAAGGCACGTGAAAGTGCTGAGCGCATGATAGCAACAGCACGTGTTGAAATTGACAATCAAAAGAAAGCAGCCATTACTGATTTGAAAAATCAAGTGGCCAATCTTAGTGTTGGAATTGCTGAAAAATTGGTAAGAGAAAAACTCTCTGACAATGAAAAGCAAAACGCCCTCAATCAAGCACTCACTGCGGAAATCAATGCCAATTAAACAATGAAAGGTATCAAGATTTCTTCGCGTTACGCAAAATCACTCATGGACTTGGCCATTGAAAGTGGCCAGTTGGATGCAGTATATGCCGACATGAAACTTGTTGATGAAACCATTGACAGCAGTCGCGAATTTTCTAATTTGCTCAACAGTCCCGTTGTAAAACCAGATACGAAAGTTGCCATCCTCAACAAAATATTTGGTGGTGAAATAGGGCAACTAACACATTCTTTCATAAAGCTGTTGGCTGAGAAAAGTCGCGAAGGATATTTGGCAGAAATTGCCCAGTCATTTGTCGAGCAAGTGAAGCATTACAAGCACATCGTTTCGGCAGAAGTGACCACCGCTATTAGCATGGATGAAAACACTCGTCAAAATGTTAGGCGCATAGCTCAAACAATGAAAAGTGGAGAAATCGCCTTGACAGAAAAAGTGGACAATGCCCTCATTGGTGGGTTTGTACTGCGTGTTGGCGATAAGATGATTGACGCTAGTATTGCCGGAAAAATTCGTGGCCTTAAGCGTGAGTTTGATGACAATCCTTTCGTTGCGGATATTTGATTTGGCTGTACGAAGCAGGATATACGGGGTACAAAGTATTGAGTATTGAGTATTGAGTATTGAGTATTCAGTATTGAGAATTGGATTGGGTGCATGATGTAATTTGTATAAGGCAGATATAGATAAAAAGCAAAAGAGATCTTAAACTTTGTGGTGCTTTCTTTTTCTAAGCAAAAAAAAGAAAGACTGCAAAAAGTAAATAGTAAAAAAATGGCAGAAATAAAACCAGCAGAAATTTCAAACATTCTGCGCGAACAATTGGCAGGTTTCAAAACCGAAGCTGAATTGCAAGAAGTGGGCACCATCCTTCAAGTAGGTGATGGAATCGCTCGTATTTATGGTCTTAACAATGTTCAAAGTGGCGAGTTGATAGAATTCGACAATGGAGTAAAAGGCATAGCCCTGAACCTTGAAGAGGACAACGTAGGCGCAGTACTTCTTGGTCCTAGTGGCGACCTCAGAGAAGGCAGTAGCGTAAAACGCACCAAGCGCATTGCATCCATACAAGTGGGAGAAGGAATGCTTGGTCGTGTGGTAAACACACTAGGCGAAACCATTGACGGAAAAGGCCCTGTAACTGGTGAAACTTTTGAAATGCCCATAGAGCGAAAGGCTCCTGGCGTTATTTATCGTCAGCCTGTAAATGAACCATTGCAAACTGGCATCAAAGCCATTGACGCAATGATTCCTATTGGCAGAGGCCAACGCGAATTGATCATTGG
>JAYSWI010000046.1:0-2773 GCA_043718125.1 Flavobacteriales bacterium | reverse complement strand
TTCAAAAAGCACTCGACTTCTCAAGTGTAAAAGCGCGCGACTGTCTGGTGCCGCGAAATGAAATAGTAGCGGTGGAAATAACAGACTCTGTGGATGTGCTAATGAAAAAATTTATTGAAACCCGCATTTCTAAAATACTCGTTTACAAAGAAAACATTGACCACATCATTGGCTATGTGCACTCTTTCGAGATGTTTAAAAAACCTGAGCAAATACAGCACGTTTTGCGCACTGTTGCAATTATTCCTGAACCCATGCCAGCCAACGAAATACTCGAACTATTCATTAAGCAGAAAAAAAATATGGCAGTTGTTGTGGATGAGTTTGGAGGCACTGCCGGCATTATTACGATGGAAGACATTGTGGAAGAAATTTTTGGAGAGATAGAAGATGAGCATGACAAAGAAGACTCTACAGAAAAAGACTTTGGAAATGGACAATTCGAATTTTCAGCCCGTCTCGAAATAGATTATATCAATGAAAAATATGGTATTGGACTTCCAGCCAATGATGAAAAATATGATACCCTTGGTGGTCTTATTCTGCATTTGTTTGGAGATATTCCAGAAGAAGGCCAGCAAATTTCCAGCGAAAATTTTGACTTTGTTCCTACAAGTGTAAGTGATACTCGCGTGGAATTGGTGAATGTAAAGGTTCGGCAATAAGCCATAACACCTATAAACTAAGGGTTCAAAAAGAAGTTCATCATTTCCTTTTGATTCAATATTAGAATATCACAGTCCTTTTACGATATTCGCGGCCCAAATTTTTAAATTAGAATTAACGCACTATGGCAATGATCGAAAAAATCAGACGGCAGAGCTGGCTGATATTATTACTTGTAGGTTTTGGTATCCTTAGTTTTCTTATCCCTTACGATGCGGTTATTGCATTGTTTGGCGGAACCAATGCCGATATTGGAGTGATTGATGGAACAGTAATTAACGCAAGAGCTTGGCAAGGCGCTATGGCTACTCGTTCCAAATTGTTCCAATACAATGGCAATCAAGACAACATTACCAACGATACTTGGAATCAAGTTCAAGACTCAATCTTGTTCTCTGACGAGTACAATGCACTGGGTTTGGAAGTAACCGAAGAAGAATATGAAGCCATGGTTTATGGCGACAATCTTTCTCCTTTTGTGCTTCAAACTATTTATCAAGGAAAGGATTCAACCGAATTAAAAGAACAAATGCGTCAAAATTTTGAGAGTTTTGATCCAGGCATGTCTCTTGGTTGGAAGAATTTGATAATCGCCACACGCAAGCGCGAGAAATACGATGCGATGATCAAGAAAGGTGCATTCGCAAATAGCCTTGATGGCAAGTGGGCTTTCAAAATGACCAACGATAAAGTGAGTATAGATTATGTTGTAAAAACGTACGCTGAAATTCCTGATAGTACCATCACTTGGACAGATGGCGACCTCCGTTCATACTACAACAAGCACAAAAATGAGCGCGAATACAAACAAGAAGTTGGCCGTTCTTTAGAATATATAAAGTTTCCGGTAATGGCGTCAAATGCCGATAGTTCCGAAATATTCACTTCACTGCAAACATTGATTGCACCTTTTAGGGAAAGTAAAAGCGACTCCTTATATGCCGCAAATAATACAGCAACTGCAGGGCAAGCATTTATCAAAGCAAAAGCCGGAAGCCTTCCTGCACCTTATGACACGCAAGTATTGATTGATTCAATAGGAAAAGTAATTGGCCCATTTGCTCAAGACAAATCATACAAATTGGTGAAAATTGTAAGTCGCGGAACTGAAGTAGATTCTGTGCAAGCCCGTCACATCTTGTTCAAAGAAAAAACTCCGGCTGGCCGTGCAAAAGCTGACTCAGTAAAAAATGTAATAGCACGCGAAAACAATTTCGTAGCAATGGCTGCTATCTATGGTACAGATGGCACCAAGGATAAAGGTGGCGACCTTGGAATGTTTGGAAAAGGTGCTATGGTTGCTCCGTTTGAAAAGGCATGTTTCAGTGGCGCTGTTGGTGAATTACAAATCGTCTCCACAGACTTTGGTTACCACATTGTAGAGGTAACAAAAAAGGGTGCCAATTCAGCTTTCACGCGCATCGCGGTGATTGACAAGCCAATTACAGCAAGCCAACTTACAATAAAAGGCGCATATCAATTGGCTAGAGATTTCACACAGAATTATGCAGACACTGCATCATTCAGAAATGCTGCCGATACCTTGAACGGTGGAACATTGCTTTCTAAAGGTCAAAATTTGAAACCCAATGCAACGAGTATTTCAGGACTAGCTAATGCCGGTTCAGTGGTTGGCTGGGCTTATGGTGCTGAGTTGGGTGAAGTGTCGCAACCCTTTATGCTTGACGACAACTATATCATAGCTGCATTGACTGAAATAAAAGAAGCAGGTGTCCCTTCTTTTGACAATGTGAAAGACAAAATGAAAGACAAAGTAATAAAGGAAAAGAAAGCCGAAAAATATTTTGATTTGATGAAGACAGGCACGCTTGCAGAAATAGCAACGGCCTGTGCAACCACATCAAAACACGCTGACAACGTGAGTTTGAAGAACAACAACATTCCTTCAAGCGGAGTTAGCACAAATGAAAATAAATTGATGGGTGCATTATTTGGACTGAAAACGGGAAGCATGTCAACACCCATTGTGGGCGAAGGCGGCATCTACGTGATTCAAAGAAATGCAGACGTAGTAGTTGGCACAAGCACCGACAATTACATCACGGAATTAGACCGTCTTAGCCAAGGATTTTCATCCAGAGCTACC
>JAYSWI010000450.1:0-4101 GCA_043718125.1 Flavobacteriales bacterium | reverse complement strand
GCAGCCAACAATGCCACCGCCCAATGTGAAAGAAATTGATTTTGTGAACGCAGCAAATGCTGGATCATTTAAGAAGTTATCTGAGACCACAATATTGTTTGAAAAATCCATCAAAGAAATTATCGCGTTGTTCCATCCATCGCCATAAGTATCTGCAAGATGAATGGTGTAACAACCATTGGGCATACACAGTGACATTGCTAAAGGCAAAGGATCACCAGCATTGTGCACAACGTAAACATTGTTGTCGCTATCTGTGATCGAAAAAGAAATTTCCGCAGGATATGATCCAGCAGTAACCTCCAACAACATACAATTGCTAAAACAGCACGAACCGTCATCCACCGTAGCGAGTGGATCATAATTGCATGCTGTTGCATTGGTGCAGCCCCCAAGCATCATTGGGCTGGAGGCAGCGACCGCTGTGGCTTTAAGAAAAAAAATAAATATTGAAGTAATTGTGAAGGTTGTAAAAACGTTTTTCATTTCTAAGGAAGTTTTGATTTTGTCTTGTTTACGGGTCTTCTTGAAGACAAGTTTTTTTCTTTTATAAGAAAAACAATAATTTAGACAAAAGGCCAAAAAGCTAAGACATACCAAGTGCGTCTAGCACTGGAAATTTTTTCTTTAGATTAGGAATAAAACGCCACGACAAAAGACATCATCGCACCCACATTTCTTGATGCCAGCTTTGCTCAAAAGGAATCAACCATTTTGATTTAAGATCAGATAAAATGCTCACTGTATTATCGTATAGCAATGTTTTTTCACTCACAAGTCCTGCTTTGCGTTTGGCCCAGAAAAGATGCAATGGATCACACAGCATTTCATTTTCATTCATGTAAAAAACCAATTTGCGTGAGAAAAAATCAATTGCCATATCAGCACCAAGTTCTTTCACAAACCTCACGCATTTATCAATACCGCAGCCACTTGCGAGTGCTTTCTTTTCATCCAAAGCAAACACTAGAAACCGCTGATGAAAAATTTGAAGTGCAGCATCCATTTTCTCACCATGAGAAGTCCATTCTTCGATAAATGTATTTGACAAGCTTAATATTCTAGCTTGTTCTTCCTCGGTGATTGGTCTATCGCTTTGATAGATCCATACTCTAGAGGCATCGGACATTTGGCTTAATTGATTCATTTTTCGTTTTGAGATAAAAGATGATTGTGTTTCATCAGCCACCAACCTGGAATGATGAGCATAAGAGGTGAAAGTGACTGGAGTCCTCCCGCAATTTTTCTACTTACACCATAAGCATTTTCTAACGTGCCTGTCATTTTTCCAATGAAATAAATGGCAAAGGACAATAGAAAGAAAAATAGATAAAGCCACAATGTCCATTTCAAAATGCGCGCTTCCTTGGTGATGTGTTTCACGATTCTCAAATTGATGAGGAGAAAAAAAACAGTTCCTAAAATGGTGACCAGCCATTTTATTTTTTGCAGATCAGTATTTGAAAATGCAAAAAGAAAATTCAATTGTTGATGGTTGTGATAATAGTCGTAAGGAATATACATTTTCTGCGACTCAATCATGGCTTGCCGCTCCTTGGCATTGGCCATAATGTATGTTGGAAATTTTGTGCTTGTGTCCAGCAAATAATTGATGTTCACTTTTATCATTTCTAACACGAACCCCAAAACAATGGCTACAATTAAAAGCATCGCTATTCGGAAATTCCTTTTGTAGTTGCTCATTGTGCTTTTTGAAAAGAATTGGTAGCAAACTTTTTTGTCCAAAGCCACCAGAGAAAAAACACGAAAGAATAAACGATCAAAGTGAAGGTATAGTCGTGATTAAAATCCAACCAACTTTCATTCACACGAACCACTATTGCAAGCCCAACAACTCTTATCACATTCATCAAATGAATGAGCACCACACCGACAGGAATAAACCAAAGTTTATGACGCCAAGGGCCAGGAAATGATATGACAAAAACAACAAACAGAGCAAAAAGCACCGCCCCATCGCATGGCGCACCGATGGTCACACCCTTTGAATTCATTGGGCCGAGGTCACCAATTATTCCAATATGGTTTCGAAACGGGAAGTCTTGATAAGGAATTAAATCATAGCCAATGAGTCTGAGAAGCGACTCTGCTAAGACCACCAAATTTTCAATGATCAGATCATCAAAAATGGTATGCGGCTTCAAGTAGTATTCATAACTGAAATACCAACCGATGTAAAGCCCAGTGGCTAAAATGATAAAACGAAAAAATGGATTTGATAAAATGGGAAAAGCCATTAAGCTTTTTTACGGCTGAGGTTGTAGGCCTTTTTTCCACCCAATGCCACACCAGCAGCTATGAGCAAGCTAATGCCGCCATCTATAGGACATGCAGGACCAAACGGTGGGCCGCATGGAGGGCCACCACCTGCTGGAGGGCCTGGTTGAGCCAATAACATAATTGGAAGCATGAATAGCGCAATGGCTAAAAGATTCTTAAACATTTGGGTCTTCATCTTACGTGGAGTTGTTGCGATTTATTGAAAGTGGACAAATGTATTCATTCGTGTTGGCAAGACACAAATTTCCTTTTCAGGTTGCTACATTCATTTCAATCTCCATTGAGTATGGCCTTCTCAACTTAATATATTTGCCGCCCTTCGCTTTTTTTGCAGCATACCCTTATGGCCGAACAAAAAACAAACTTTCTGGATGCCGATGACCTGCGGCCTATACTAAAGTTTATTACCAAAAATTGGTACCTGATGATTCTTTTCTCAGGTATAGGTTTGGCATTTGCACTTTTTCTGACCCACAGAATGCCCAATATCTATGCGGCAAAATGTGAGATTCTATTGAAATCTTCTGACACTTACGACTATCAAACTCAGATTTACAAAGAGCTGGGATACTATTCACTTTTACAAGACATCACCAATCAAAAAAGAATACTGGCATCCTACGACTTGATAGAAAAAGCTTTAGATAAGGTAGATTATACACACAGTTATTTTTTGGTTGGAAGGGTAAAAACAGAAGAAGTTTCAAAGTTTGAATATTTCAAAATCAATTGCAGATGGAGAACACTCGAACCGAAACTCTTCAACAAACCCATCAGCCTTAAGGTGGTTGATTTAAAAAACTACACCATCAGCTATGTCTTGGATGGCAAGAAATTGAGCCATACCATTCCGTTTGATTCCTTGAATGACGTTTTCAACATGCAAATAAGTGTTGAACTTTCAAGGTCAGTGAATGAGGTGATGTTGCCTGTGGTCCAAGAGCAAAATTTTCAATTCACCGTAAGCCATCCAGACAATTTAGTGAAGCGGTTTAAAGGCGGTCTTTCAATAGAAAATGTTGAGTTCACGAGTATTTTGTCACTTACGTTAAAGGACATGGAGCAATCGCGGGCGAAAGTTTTTTTAGACACCCTTGCTAGAGTTTATATCGATTACACGCTTCTAAATCAATTTGTAATAAACGACAATACCCAACAATACATTGACAAGCAACTGGATGAAATCACATACATCACTGACTCGCTTGAGGGTGTAATAGAACGCTTCAAGGAAGTAAGAAATATTTTAGATCTTAGCAAAGAGCAAGCAGCGGCATTCGAAGCACTGACTAAAGCCGATGTGGACAAAAGAACACTTGAGCTGCGCAAAGCCGCAATGTCAAGTTTAGAAGATTTCCTCTCTAAAGACAACAGCAAAACCACCATCCCTCCAATGAATTATTTGGAGCAAGAAGAACCAACTTTGCGTGAATTGGTGGACAATCTTTTTCTATTAAAACAGCGAAGAAAAGAGATGGAAGTGGGGCTAAACTCCCCTGACCCTAGGATGCAGCGGATTGATTCTAGCGTTCAATCATTGAGGAATAATATTTTCAAATACACCACTGATGCTAAGGAGGCCATATTAAGTCGAATCAATGATATAAAAAGACAGATAACGGAACTCGAATTAAAATTGGCCAACATTCCAAAATCTGAACGTGACCTGCTGGCCATAGAAAGAAAACTAGAAGTAAATGAGGGACTTTATACTTTCTTGCTTGAGAAAAAAGCAAACACTGTAATTGCCCGCGCTGCTATTATACCCCAAACTAGCGTTATTGAAGCTGCTAGATCACT
>JAYSWI010000449.1:0-4103 GCA_043718125.1 Flavobacteriales bacterium | reverse complement strand
ATTGACGGGCAATGATTTCGTTGCGAAATGCTTTTCCAATTTGTGCTATTCCGAAAGGCAGTTTCATGCGACCACTCTTTTGAACATTGAGGAAATTTACAAATATTCCTTGTGCAGTTTCGGGCCTCAAATAGATGGTGCCTGCCTCTCCACTAACGGCTCCAAGTTCTGTTTTGAACATTAGATTGAACTGGCGCACATCGGTCCAATTGCGCGAGCCTGTTTCAGGATCTGCTATTTCAAGTTCTTCTATTAGCAGCTTGAGGCCCACAAGATCGGATGCTTCCAGAGCGCTTTTCATTCTGCCTTGCACTGCATTTATTTTCTCTTGGCTGCGCAACACATTTGGATTTGTTGCACGAAATTTTTCTTCATCAAAGTTGTCAGCGAATTTGGTTTTTGCCTTTTCAACTTCTTTGTCAATTTTGCCCTGTTGCTTGGCCATGTAGTCTTCCAAAAGCACATCGGCACGGTATCTTTTTTTTGAATCCTTGTTGTCGATCAGCGGGTCGTTGAACGCATCGATGTGGCCACTTGCCTTCCAAGTAGTAGGGTGCATAAATATGCTTGAGTCCAGGCCCACTATGTTTTGATGCACGCGGGTCATGGCTGTCCACCAATAATTTTTGATATTGTTTTTTAATTCCACTCCCAGTTGTCCATAATCATAAGCGGCTGAGAGGCCATCATAAATTTCTGATGAGGGGAAAACGAAGCCATATTCTTTGGCGTGCGAAACGACTATAGATAGTCTGTCTTGTTGATTGGGTTTTTGCATAGCAGTGCGCGAATGTAAGATGGTGTGATGGATGACGATGGTATGCAGCCAACATTGATGGTGCGCAGGTTTATGGTGGTAGATGCGCAGTTGGCATGAAATGATTGTTGCTTTTTTATGATTGAAAGGTGTTAGTATGAATAATCAGATAAGCAGGAGATATCAAGATTTTCTATACATGCGAGCTTGGCGCGGCTTGAAGTAACTTAATCGTTCCATGCCTGAAGCGTTCACGATGTATGTGTCCTTGTCATATTTGCGGCATGAATAAAGAAGAAAAAATTAAGAATTTCAATCCGAATAGTGCGGGGTTGAAGGACAGCAATATTTATGGTTTGCCATTCACCTGCGAAGAGGCAGATGTAATACTCATTCCGGTGCCTTGGGAAGTAACTGTAAGCTACGGTTCAGGGGCAAGCAATGGGCCTTCTCACATTTTAGAAACAAGTGTTCAGGTTGATTTATTCCACGAAGAATTTTTCAACTTATGGAAATCGGGAATTGCAATGTTGGACATACCAGAAGACCTCTTACTTCGAAGTGCCGACCTCAAGCAACAAGCTCAAATTATAATTGAAAAATGGGAAGATGGAATAGACGTTGCGAACGATACAGAGTCGAAGCAGATACAAAAACACATCAATGCAGAATGCGAAAAGATGAACCAATGGGTAGAAGAACAAACAACGTTTTGGCTGGAAAAAGGTAAGTGTGTTGGTCTTGTAGGAGGCGATCACAGCACACCACTTGGCTATTTCAGAACGCAGGCAAAACGCCATGAAGCATTTGGAATATTGCACATTGATGCCCATAAAGATTTGCGAATTGCGTATGAAGGTTTCGAATATTCACATGCTTCGATCATGTACAACGCATTGCAACTGCCCCAACTCACAAAGTTGATTCAAGTGTCGGTGCGCGACTTCTGCGAGGAAGAAGTCAAGGTGTCCGTGGAGAACTCAAATCGCGTTCACACATTCACCAATGCTCAATTAAAAAAGAATGTATTTGAAGGAAAAACATGGAAGCAGCAATGCGAAGAAATCATCGATTTGCTACCCGATAAAGTACATGTCAGTTTTGATATTGATGGGCTTGACCCCACGCTTTGTCCCAATACGGGAACTCCAGTGCCAGGAGGGCTAAGTTTCGATCAAGCCACCTATTTGCTTTCTGCGCTTCTGCAATCTGGGAAAAAAATTATTGGATTTGATCTAGTGGAGGTTGCTCCGGGAAATGATGACTGGAACGGGAATGTGGGTAGCAGGTTGTTGTTTCAATTGTGTGGGGTGCTTGAAAGCTCAAGAGCAAAGATTCTTAGATAAAAAGTGAAACTTTTACTTATTCAATTCTGTTAAAGCCTTCAATAAATTTTAGAAGACATGAAATACATTATCACAATTTTTATCGCATCTGCTTTATCTATGTTGTCGTTCAACATCGCAGAACAAATGGATTTTTATTCCTTTTTCAAAATGGCTTATTCCGAAAGTTTCAATGGGCTTGACAAAATGAAAAATGACAAAGGCCAATGGTCATACACCAACTCTGTAAGCGAGTTTGATTTGTGCAAATTGCAACACTCCACTGAGCGCAACGTGAAAGAAATGACACTCATTCGTGTCAATGAAAATGAAATTGCGAGCAAGGAAATGATGCACACTTTAGAAACACAATTAGATCAAATGCTGCCCACTTGGCAGTATAAAAAGACATTGATCAAAAACCAAGATGGAACTCAGATGGCAACCTACACTTACTTAAGTGAAAGTGCGGCAGAGCGCAACAAATATCCAATTGTGGAATTGGATGTTGTAAAAGAAAATGACAAATTCGAATTGTCAGTTCGACTGTATGAACCCAAAGAATTAAGGAAATAGAAATTTTTTTTCGACCACTAAAAGGTATTGATTGATTTCAATGCCTTTTTCTTTTTTACAGTCGGATTTAAAATTACTCTGCAAAAGTGCATGCAAGAAGTGATTAAATATTTCTGCTCGAGCCATTCCTATTCGAGTTAACCAGCCAATCCGGTTTTACGAAAAAAGTACCCCCGTTCAAAAATCAATTTTGTAATAAAACACAGGAAGAAATCCAAGCTGATATTCTTCGCGAACTGCAGTGTCCGGGTTGTTGCTTTCATCTGGTGCATAAGTCAGCTTCAAAATATTTTTTGTATTCAGCACATTCACCAAATCAAGACCAATGTGGTGTGCTACCTTTTTTCTATTCAACGTGTAGTTCAGTTTGATGTCCCATCGGAAATAGGGTGCAAACTGTTGCGTGTTTTGCAATGAATCCACAAAGACCAACTCGCGTGCTTCATTGCTGGCTGTAATATCTGCTTGGCCATACCAGCGGCCACCGGCAGTAGTCAGTTTTGTTCCTGTGGTGATGCGCGCGTTTTCATTCAACTTCCACTCTTTACTCACCAATGCATTCATTGCATACTTGCCATTGAAGTTGGTATTGCGCCAAACAGCATCACTGCCCTGATACTTCGATTCAAAAACGGAAGCCGTAAATAGGAACAACCAATTTTTGGAGAAGAATTTTTCTATGGTGAGTTCTAGTCCGTAGTTTTTTGCATTGCCTTGATTGAGTAATTGACTTGGAAAAATTCTACTAAAACCCGAGCCTGAGTTGACCATGCTAAATGATGAAGGACTGGACTCAATAGGAACATTAAATAGCCGTTGATAATAAATCTCGCTCATGATGCGAATGTTATTCTTGAGAATGATTTGATGGCTCAGCACCGCATGATAACTTTTGGTAAGCCCCAAGGATCGATTGAGCTGCGCATCATTTTTTGGCCCACCGTTTACAGCATCTACCTTGTAGAAATACATATAGCTTGGCTGCAATTGACTGTGTTTTCCAACACCCATTGAAATGGTTTGATTCGCATTGATTTGATATTTAGCTCCAAATCTTGTTTCGAATAATGACCTTGATGTATGCGATTGATACTCACCATTTCCTTGGATGGAAAATATAGAATGATGTATTCCAAAGGTGGCAGTCAAACGTTCGTTTGGTCGCCATTTTACTTGCGCATAAGGTTGAAGATGAAAACCCATGTCTTTAGAATTCCAGCGTGTATTCCAGCTATTGAAGTTGTATGCCGCTGTATCCAATTCGCGCACACTGTCCACATGATTCCACAAATAGAAATCTGCGTTGATGCCAGTGCGCCATGTGAATTTGCGGTTGATTTTGCAATTGATACTGCTCCCTAACGACACACGCGATTGGGTGAAGGTATAATCCAAAAGTGGCGTCAATGAATCCACAACATATCGGTTGTTTTGATCCAAATGCC
>JAYSWI010000448.1:0-1431 GCA_043718125.1 Flavobacteriales bacterium | reverse complement strand
ATTCAGCGATTTTCTTTGCATAAAGTACAACAGTAGCGGAGTTCAGCAATGGGCTACTACTTGGAATGGAGTGAGTATGCAAGATATTTCTGCACGACTTGCTGTTTCTGCAACACAAGTTTCTGTTATTGGTGCTTCGCAACAATCGGCCAACGATTGGAAGATGGCAACTACCTTCTTTAATGTCAATACAGGTGCATTTCTTGGAGTTAAATTAACTGGTGGTGATGATGAAGGCATTGATAAAGTTGCTGACCTTGCAATAGATGCTTCTGACAATACTTACGTTGTTGGTGCGGTACGCAACATCAACCATCAGTATGATATAAAAGTCATCAAATTATCACCCACCTACACCGTGCTTTGGCAACAAACTTTTAATGGAACTGCCAACCAAAATGATGAAGGTTTAAGCCTGGAACTCACATCTACAAATGATGTTGTTGTTTGTGGTTTTACCACCACAACAGATGAAAATAAAAACTTCATCACACGCAAGTATGCAGGTTCAAATGGTGCATTGCTGTGGTCAAAAACATTTGACGAACAAGACGGTGAAGACAAAGCCACAGACCTCAAACTTGACCTTAGTGGCAATGCCATCATTTGTGGTTCATCATACAAAGACGGCAACTTGGACTATGTAGTTCAGAAACTAAAGAACACCACGGGAGATATTATTTGGACTGGCCGTTGGAATGGTGATAGCAATATGAACGATTTGCCAATGAACCTTGCAATTGATGAAAATGACAACACCATTTATGTTGCAGGGCAGTCGGAGGTAATGGCAAACAAATACAAGTACTATGTCACACGTTGGTCGCAGAAGGATGTATATATGCCAAAGCCTCTTGACAGGAAGAATCCAAACGGTTTTATCACCAACAAAGGTCAAGTTCAAAACACAGACGGAAGCGTAAACACTGCAATCAAATACTATCAACCCAATGGTTGGCCAAGTACGTACATTGAGGACAGCAAAATTTCTTATGTCTATACCAAAGCGGACACGCTACCCGATGATACGCTTCATCGAATTGATATGGTTCTCAAAAAGGGAAATCCCAATGCAAAAATTTATCCAACACAGGAACTCCCCCACTACACCAATTTTTATTTGGGCTACATGCCAAATGAAAAATCAGAACGCACAAGTCATTACAACAGCATCACAAAACTTGGTGCATACACCAACACTGACATCATTTTCACTAACCATTCGCAAGGTTATCGAACGTGGATAGTAGCACGAGCAGGTTCGTCAGCGGGTGATTTTACTTTGGAATACAACGGCCAAAATTCTTTGTCCGTGGATGGAAATGGTGACCTTGTTTTCTCCACAATTTTTGGGGATATTGTACAACCAAAGTCCTAGGTTTACGCCATGAACAACACAACTGGTGTGTTGACGCTTCTTGCTTGGGAGCC
>JAYSWI010000447.1:0-4111 GCA_043718125.1 Flavobacteriales bacterium | reverse complement strand
TCTTCCTCCTTCAATTGCATTATTTGCTCCAACGCATCGGGCACTACATCGCTGCATATCACCACAAATGAGCCGGGCACTGCGCCTTTGATGGCGTAGTCTATTGCCTCGCGCTCTTTGCGGAAGATGGTCATTTTTTTGTTCGCACTTACTTCGTGTATGCCTTGTGTCATCAGTTCTATGATGGCGTCTTCGGTGCGGCCACGCAGGTTTTTATCTTGGCGTATTACTATTTCATCAAACATTCCTGCTGCTACTTTCCCTAGGTTGATGATGTCTTCATCTCTGCGGTCACCCACACCGGCTATCACGCCCACTTTTGGTGTTGCATCTACTTTACTTAAGAAATCGCTGATGGCCAAAAAGCCGTGTGTGTTATGTGCATAGTCCACCATCACTGTAAAGTTTTTGAAGTGGAACATATTCATACGCCCAGGGGTTTGGGCAGGGCTTGGGATAAATGTGAGCAACGCACTGCGCATGTCCTCTATATCAAATCCGCGAACAAAGCCTGCGAGCAAGCAAGGTAGAATATTGGAGATATTAAATGTCGCTTTTCCACCATAAGTAAGCGGAATATTTGCGGCACGTTCTACTCTTATTTTCCATGTGCCTTTGCATATAGTTACATATCCGTTTTCATAAATGGCAGCGAGGCCACCTTCTTTTATATGTGCTTGTATCACCGGATTATTTTCATCCAAAGAGAAATAGGCGACTTTACATTCCAGTCCTTTGGCCATGCCCAATGTGTATTCATTGTCTGCATTTAATATGGCATGTCCCGATGGCATAGTGCTTTCCACAACCACACTTTTCACACGTGCAAGTTGTTCCAAAGTATCTATATCGCCAAGGCCCAAATGGTCTTCTGCCACGTTGGTACAAATAGAAATATCGCAACGGTGGAAACCTAAACCTGCACGCAATATTCCGCCTCGTGCACATTCCAACACAGCGAAGTCCACAGTGGGGTCTTTCAATACAAACTCTGCGCTGATGGGGCCTGTGCAATCGCCACGCATCATCAGTTGGTTTTGGATATAAACGCCATCGGTGGTAGTGAAGCCTACTTTGTGGCCCATCGTTTTTACGATGTGTGCCATCAGTCTGGTGGTGGTTGTTTTCCCGTTGGTTCCGCTTACTGCAATAATTGGAATGCGGGCTGATTTGCCTGGAGGATATAGCATATCAATAACCGGTTCTGCCACGTTGCGTGCAAGACCTTCTGTGGGGTCCAGGTGCATACGGAATCCGGGTGCGGCATTCACTTCCAGTATAGCTCCTCCATTTTCTTTTACAGGTGTACTAAGGCTTTCTCCCATTATGTCTATTCCACAAATATCAAGACCGATGATGCGTGCAATACGCTCGCACATAAACACATTGTCGGGGTGCACCAAATCTGTAATATCAGTGGCTGTGCCGCCTGTGCTAAGGTTTGCGGTAGGTTTTAGAAATACTTCCCGATCTTTATCAATGATGCTATCCAATGCCAATCCTTCGCGGTTGAGCATTTCCATCAGAAAGTCGTCCACTGTTATTTGCGTCAACACTTTTTCGTGGCCATAACCTCTGCGCGGATCAAGGTTGGTGATGTCTATCAACTCTTGAATGGTACTTTTTCCATCGCCTTTTACCGCAGCGGGTTTGCGTATGGCTGCAGCTACAAATTTGTAATTGATAACAAGTACACGGTGGTCTTGACCTGTTATGAATTTTTCGACAATAATGCCACGTCCATATTTTTTTGCAGCGGCTAGGCCAATGCAAGCACCCTCCCAATCTGTGATGTTGGTGGTAGCTCCTTTGCCGTGGTTGCCATCCACAGGCTTGGTCACTATGGGGTAATGGATACTGTCAATGGCATCTTTCAAACCCTCTTCGCTATATACTATGCGGCCTTTTGGCACAGGTATTTCTGCTGCACCAAGTAGGTTTTTTGTTTCTTCTTTATCGCAAGCTATGTCCACGGCAATGCTTCCGGTGGTGCTTGCAATTGTTGCACGTATTCGTCTCTGATTTACGCCATATCCAAGTTGCACAAGTGAGTGTCTGTTCAATCTTATATATGGTATTCCTCTTGACACTGCCTCATCAACTATGCAACCTGTAGATGGCCCAAGTCTTTCGTCTTCGCGTATCTCGCGCAATTGTTGTATGTCGGAAGCAAGGTCATAATCTTTTCCTTCTATCAAAGCCTCTACAATGCGCACTGCTGAACGTGCCGCGAACTGCCCTGCTTTTTCTTCCATGTAACTAAACACCACATTATATACACCGGGTTTGCTGGTTTCGCGTGTGCGCCCAAAGCCACACATCATACCAGCTAGGGTTTGCATTTCAAGTGCAATATGTTCGATAACGTGGCCCATCCAAGTGCCTTCCTTTACACGCGAGAAAAAACCACCCGGCTCGCCCACACTGCATCTGTGGCCATACATGGAAGGAAACATTTTTTCCAATCGCTCAGCAAATCCCTCTATTTTATTAGATGGTTTTTGCTCCATGTCTTCCAGATCAAGGCGCATCTGTATTAGTTTGTGTCTGCGAATGCTCCAGTAGTTGGGGCCTTTCATTACTTTGATGTCGAGGATTTTCATAAGCTTGTTTTTAATGATGGTGCTTATTAAGCATTACGTTGGATTACTTCTTAATTCAAATTATTTCGCGGTGAAGAAAATGCAAATTGAACATTGTGACAAGCAGCAAATTATTTGCTCAATGAATGTTGCTATTGATTGTTGCGAATATGCAATAAGTTTTGTTATTGCAGAAGAGATTTTTTTTAATGGATCTAAGCAATTGCCATATCGAAAAACACACTATAAAAAAACGATCAAACCAACCCCGATCGAATTGCTTTTGCGACTGCTTCTTGCAAAGAATTTACTTGTAGCTTTTCGTAAATTTTCCGAATGTGTGAGTTGACAGTTGGCACTGCCAAATCAAGCGCATCGGCTATCATTTTGTAGCTTTTACCATTGGTCAATTCCACCAAAACTTCCTTTTCTCTCACCGTCAGATGAAGTTCCTTTTCGGTTTGTTTTATGATGCTTTTTGAACTAAGCAACAAGGTCACTTTGCGCGCAATGCCAAGGCTCATGGGTGAGCCACCAAGCACTGCATCATTCACTGAATCGATTATTTTTTTGGAGTTTGCACCTTTCAAAATATATCCAATTGCACCGTTGCATATTGCTTGAAATATGCGATCCTCATCGTCAAAAACGGTGTGCATGATGGTGTGCGTTTGAGGGCTTAGTCTTCGCACTTCTTTTACTCCTTGTATGCCATTGATGTGTGGCATATCTATGTCCATCAGTATGACATCGGGCTTGGATATTTCTAATTTAATGTTGAGGTCCGAGCAGTCTGGAAAGGCACCTGTGCAGCTTATGCCTTTGGTGTTTTCCAATAAAAGAGAAAGGCTGTTTCGCAAATTATCGTTGTCTTCAAATATTGCTACGCGAGTTGTATCCATGTATGTAAAACTATGTGTTGATTTTCGATAATGCCATAGTCAAATTTGATGATGCTAGATGGGTATAGAAAGAGAGATGAAAGTTCCCATTTCTAATTCGGATTTAATCTCGATGGTGCCATTTAATTGTTCAGCACGTTCTTGCATATTGAGCAAGCCATTGCCACCTTGCCTTTGTATTGTATCGCTTTTTATTTGTACGAAACCCATGCCGTCATCCTTTATTTCCATCACAAAGTTTTGGTGGTGTTTGAAAATATTTACACTTACCATTTTTGCCTTGGAGTATTTTCTGGCATTGTTGATTGCTTCTTTAAAAATGAGGTAAATGTTCTTGCGTTGTTCAATGCTCAACTTAAGTGTTTGCAATTCTTCTGTCACGTGCATTTCAAAATCAATTCTTACCGTTTCCATTATATCGGTTGCGGTGCGCTGCATGTGTTTTTGCATTTCACCAAAATTATCGTTCATGGTTTTTATGCTCCACACAATGTCCCTCATGCTGTCCATACTTTCCGAAGCGGTGTCTCGCATTTTTTCTATTAGCTTTTGCTTTTTTTCGGTGTCCATGCTTGGGTTAGAAAGAATGTCGCTGTATAGCACCAGGCTGCTCAACGAAGAGCCTAC
>JAYSWI010000446.1:0-4123 GCA_043718125.1 Flavobacteriales bacterium | reverse complement strand
TGATTTGCCGGATTACAACAATGCGAAGGCGAAACATTTCGCACCATAAACTAAGAGGATTCTTTTTGGAAACGATAAAGTACGGTACATTTTAGTATTATTCGTTTCGCAATTAGAAACAATAACTGAGAGAGAATCATTGCAATTATTTCTACTCGTTGATATTGCCCAGCTTTCAACGTTTCAAAAAATTGGTAAAAACAAAAAGGGCTTTTCATTTTGAAAAGCCCTTTTCAGTTCAAAAAAATTGAACGATTATTTTTCGACAACACGCAATGCCATTCTGCGATTTTTCGCTCGACCTTCTTCGCTATCATTACTGGCCATTGGGTGTTGGCTGCCATAACCTTCCGCTTGTAACCTCTCAGTAGGTATTCCCATTTTTATTAGTTCAGCCACCACACTTTCAGCACGTTTCTGCGAGAGGGCTTGATTTTTTGCCTCATCACCAACGTTGTCTGTATAGCCTCCAATTTTTAATTTCAACTTGGGGTAAGTAACAAGAATGTCGTGCAAATTTTTTAATTGTTCAGCACTAGAAGCATCCACTTGAGTGCTGCCGCTGGCGAAAGTGACATGGTCAAAATTGAACCACTTGTCTTTTGAAATCACTTGTGCAGGGTCAACAACAAAATCGACCAGTTGATGCTCGAGTGATCCACTTTTTACATTCAATGTTTTCTCGGCAGAAAGCGCAATGTGGTGCATCTGCTCACTATCAATGTGTGATTGATTGGCCGCTTCCAACTTCGAAGCAGCGTGTTTCATTTCTCCCAAATTACCCGCCAATGTTGGCTTTGGCTGTTGGTATTTCAAATTGGTAAACATCAATGACAAGGAAACGGCAAGTGGGACAATAACCCACAATGCGCGTGAATTTGGTTGTGAAGAATGGTCGTTTTGTGACATTATTTTGTAAGTGCTTAATAAATTATGAGGCCGAAAATAGAAGGTTCTTTTTGTCAAGCGCACAATTTTGAATGCTACTTTTCAAATCCTTCTTTCAACAGAGCCATTGAATAATTTCATCCTACATTAAACCCTTTATTGGATTGCAAAAGAGTTAACTTCGACACTCATTTTTTTAAACTTACTATTTCGCTATGATGGATCCGAAGAAAGAGGCCATGCGCACCTTGGCTAAGGAAGCAGCAATGATGCCTCAAGAAGAATTGCTAGAAGTAAGTAATCGCTATTCAAGGTTGACTATCGGCATTCCTCGTGAGACTTATTTTCAAGAAAGAAGAGTCGCTTTGGTACCGGAAAGTGTTGCACTTTTGGTTAGCAACGGCCATGACGTGGTGGTTGAAACCAACGCTGGGAAGGAGTCTAACTTTCAAGATCATGATTACAGCGAAGCAGGAGCGCGCATTGTGTATGGCCCCGAAGAAGTTTTCAGAAGTGAAATAATTTTAAAAGTTGCTCCGCCAAGTGATGCCGAAATGGCTATGATGCCAGGCAAACAAACCTTGGTTTCTGCCATCCATCTTCCTGTTCAAAAAGCAGAAAATTTCAAACATCTTTCTGCAAAAAAAATCACGGCTGTTGCTTGGGATTACATAAAAGACGAAACGGATATTTTCCCAGTAGTGCGCGCTATGGGCGAGATAGCGGGCAACACCGCAGTGCTCATTGCTGCAGAATATTTAAGCCACCAGCACAGCGGGCAGGGCCTTATGTTTGGTGGCATCAGTGGTGTGAAGCCAACCGAAGTGGTGGTGCTTGGTGCAGGCACTGTTGCCGAATTTGCGGCCAGAGCAGCACTTGGTTTAGGTGCTAGTGTCAAAATTTTTGACAACAGCACCTATCGTTTGCGAAGAATACAAAACGATTTGGGGCAACGCCTTTGGACCAGCACCATTCAACCATCCGAATTGCGCAACGCATTGGACACTGCCGATGTGGCCATTGGCGCTATACATACCGGTGGTGGCCGCACACCAATTTATGTGAGCGAGGATATGGTGAGCAACATGAAATATGGCAGTGTGATTGTCGATGTGAGCATTGACCAAGGGGGATGTTTCGAAACATCAAGAGTGACCACGCACGATAAGCCCGTTTTCAAAGAACATGGCGTGATTCATTATTGTGTACCAAACATCGCTTCACGTGTGTCGCGCACCGCATCTTATGCACTTAGCAACATTTTTGCTCCCATCTTGCAAAGTATGGGCGATGAAGGCGGCATATCCAACCTTGTGAAAAATCACGAAGGATTTCGAAACGGAGTGTATATGTACAACGGAACCATTACCAATGAAACGGTCGGCACCACTTTCGAACTTCCATGGAAGCCGCTCAACTTGCTTATTGCAGCGTTTTGATTTCTATACCAGCCAACTATTTCTTGAAGGAATTTTCGTATCCTTGCTTCAATAAATTCGCTTAAACATTCTTGCCATTTATGCTTCGCTCGCTGAAGATTTCTAACTACGCACTTATTGAAAAAGTGGATCTGCAATTTGCAAAAGGCATGACCGCAATCACTGGTGAAACAGGAAGCGGAAAATCAATTTTATTGGGTGCATTTGGCTTGTTGCTTGGCGAGCGGGTGGAAACAAAAGCAATCAAAAATGAAAACGCAAAGTGTATCGTTGAAGCAATTTTTGAATTATCAGGATATGGACTTAAGCCCTTTTTTGCCCAGAACGATTTGGATTATGAAGTGCTAACCAACATACGAAGAGAAATTATTCCGGGGGGCAAAAGCCGTGCATTTGTAAATGACACACCTGTGCAATTGAATGTAATGCGCGCATTGGGTGACGTTCTTGTGGACATACATAGCCAGCATGAAAATATGCTGCTGGGGCAGCGAAGTTTTCAGTTCGAAACATTGGATGCCTTTGCAAACAACAATGACATTTTGAAGCAGTACACCCAATCATTTTCTGAATACAAAAGCAAATGCAAGGAACTTGAAGAGATTCTACAAAACGAATCCAAGATGAGACAAGAATTGGATTATTTGCGTTTTCAATGGAATGAATTGGACAAAGCCGCACTTGAAAACTTGCAACAACATCCACTGGAGCAAGAACTGGAAACACTTGAAAATGCAGAGCAAATCAAAAGCGTGCTAATTGCCATCAATTCTAATTTCGAGTCTGAGAGCAACGGAATAATTGCACAATTAAACAACACAAAACTGTCCTTACAAAAAATAAGGGCATTCAACACGCAAATAGACGAATATGCAAATCGTGTAACGAGCAGTTGGATTGAATTGAAAGAATTGTGTAGAGAAATTGAAAGTTTTGAAGTCAATGTTCGGCTTGATGAAAAACGACTGGAAATAATAAATGAAAAACTCTCATCGCTTTATCAACTGCAACAGAAACACAGATTAACGACTGTTGAAGAATTGATTGAATTGCGCGATGAAATAGAAAAAAAATGTGGAGGATATGAAAATTTGGATGAACAAATTCTGAAACTAAGAACCGAAATAGTTAACGTAAAGAATGGGCTTATTGAGTTGTCAAAACAAATCTCGAAAAACAGAAAGCAAACGTGTGTGATTCTTGAGAAGGAGGTAAAAAAATATTTTGATGCCTTGAGCCTTGAACATGCGCAGCTAAAAATTGAATTGATAAATTCCACCGACTTCAACGAATATGGAAATGATGAAATCCAATTTTTGTTTAAAGCCAACAAAGGCGGTCAAATGTTACCTATAAAACAAGTAGCGAGTGGTGGCGAAATTTCAAGAGTGATGCTGGCCTTGAAGGCATCGATTTCGAAATACAAAAAACTTCCTGTGCTTATTTTGGATGAAATAGATCAAGGTGTAAGCGGTGAGGCTGCGAAAAAAATCGGAATTGTTTTGAAAGAAATGAGTTCAAAAATGCAATTGCTTGCCATAACACATTTACCACAGATAGCAGGCAAGGCCGAACACCAACTCAAAGTATATAAAAAAGTGGACGGTGCAGATACAAGCACTTATGTTCAATTCTTGAATGATGAGGAACGCATCAATGAGTTGGCAGAAATGCTCAATGGAAAATCATTTGGAAAGGCCGCTATTGAAAATGCAAAAGAACTGATGCTATAGAAAGAGGCCAAACAACCCCAAGTTCAGAAATCAGAATCGCACCATTTACTCCCCTAAAGCACT